>NZ_LHVI01000007.1:0-70029 GCF_001269755.1 Pseudomonas sp. Q12-87
TATCACCTAACGGTACAGGTACGCAGCGGTTACGAGGGGATGCAAATAGCCTTGCCAGAATATCTATGCATCCCGATCCCCGCTGCAGGACTGACTCAGTACCTGCTTGCACTCGCTCGAAATATCCAGCCCAAAGCGGTCGCCAAGAGCAAACGAGGCCCGAAAGTGCCCAAGTCAAAGGAGTGGCTGGAAGGCAAAGCCGCGAATGCCCACGTGTCAACGGATCGGGTGCTCAAGGCAGCTAAAATCAAAAGACCTTGAAAGGGCTGGCCCTTACGGCGACTCACTTTTTTTCAGACGCCAAAAAAAGTAAGCAAAAAAGGCTTGCCCCACCACTTGGTGCCTCGCCTGGGCTCGGCATGCCTTCACTCCGGCATTGCTCCGTGGGCCCGCCGCGAAGGGTCATCCATGACCCAACGCGGCTATCCCGGCATCCATGCCGGGATGCCCACTCCACAATGCCTGCGTTCGGCCAGCGTGGTTAACGGGGCCCCAAAATCAAAAGCATTGGCGAGGCGGCCTTATAGCCGGCCTGTCTCCTGTGTCGTACTCCGATCCAACTGTGGGAGCGGGCTTGCCCGCGAAGGCGGCCTTATAGCCGACCTATTTCTTCGGGTCGTACACCGATCCATTGTGGGAGCGAGCCTGCTCGCGATGGCGGTCTGGTAGCCTGATTATGTTCTGTGGGCGGTGTGTATATCCATTGCTGCGGTAACGGCGACTTAGGGTTTCGCCCTTACGGCGACTCACTTTTTTTCAGACGCCAAAAAAAGTAAGCAAAAAAGGCTTGCCCCACCACTTGGTGCCTCGCTAGGGCTCGGCATGCCCTCACTCCGGCATTGCTCCGTGGGCCCGCTGCGAAGGGCCATCCATGGCCCAGCGCAGCTATCCCGGCATCCATGCCGGGATGCCCACTTCACAATACCTGCGTTCGGCCAGCGTGGTTAACGGGGCCCCAAAATCAAAAGCATTGGCGAGGCGGCCTTATAGCCGGCCTGTCTCCTGTGTCGTACTCCGAGCCAACTGTGGGAGCGGGCTTGCCCGCGAAGGCGGTCTTATTGCCGACCTATTTCTCCCGGTCGTACACCGATCCATTGTGGGAGTGAGCCTGCTCGCGAAGGCGGCCTGATAGCCGGCCTGGTTCTTTTGGATGTACCCGATTCACCGGTTGAAGCAATACGCCTCCGTCTCGTCGAACACCTAACCCCCGTGGCGAGGGAGCTTGCTCCCGCTGGGGCGCGAAGCGGCCCCAACAGCAGCGACTGCATTTATCTGACACACCGAGGCGCCAGGGTTTGGGTCTGCTGCGCAGCCCAGCGGGAGCAAGCTCCCTCGCCACAAGGGGCTTTGTCGCTTCAAGTCAGTGTTCAGCCAGCCAAAAAACTGGCTGATCCACTGCCCATCATCACTGCATCAAAACCTCAATCGCCCCATCCGCCGTCATGCTCACCTTGCTGGTACCCGCTTCCACGTCCGGCGTCACGGATTCAGCGTCCATGGAGCCGCCTTTCATCATCATTGTCGGTGCGCGCATGAAAGGTTGTGGATAACCATTGGTGTTGAGGTTCAGGCTGACGATCTTGTAACCCTTGCCGCCCAAAGCCTCGGTGGCCAGTTGGGCGCGGGCCTTGAAGGCGTTGACGGCGTCTTTGAGCAGGGCGTCTTCGCTGGTTTGACGGGTGGCGGTGGAGATGGCGAAGTCCATGCCGCCCATTTTCATGTCGGTGAGCAATTCGCCGGTGAGTTTGGACAGGGCGGCGAAGTCGGCGCTTTCCAGTCGCAGTTCGGCGCGTTCACGCCAGCCGGTGATTTTCTGGCCCTTGTTGTCGTAGATCGGATAGCTGTTGCGGCTGCCCTGGCGCAGGGTGATGTCCTTCACTTCCTTGGCCTGGCCGATGGCTTTGTTCAGCGTGGTGCTGACGGTGGCGGCGAGTTTGGCCGGGTCGGTGTTTTGCTCCTCGGTGTAGAGGGTGACGATCATCAGGTCGCGGGCCACTTCCTGGCTGGCATCGGCGCGCAGGGAAATCTGGTTGTAATGAAGATCATCGGCGGCCAGGGCCGGCAGGCTGGCGACGGTGCCGAGGCTGAAAGCGAGCAGGGCGGCGTGACGACTGAACATGTGCATGAAAGCTCCTTGGGATGGTGCGCAGGGGTTTTGTCCGAGCCTGCGTAAACGGTAAGACTCTAGCTTTTATGGTCCGGTTCGCACAGTTACAACTTCTATACAGATAATGAGGCACGGGGCCGTGTGTCATTTCGAGGCTGTGGCGCTTTGCCGCATATCCGCCTCTGCAACCCGCGGCTTGGTTATACTCCGTGCGATCCGCCTGGAGCGCTCATCAGGAGAGCTCATGCTCGCCCCTTTGCAAATGACTTCTGCCTCTCGCCAGAACCTTTGGCGCCTGACGTTTATCCGCATTCTGGTCCTGGGGGCCCAGGCTGGGTCCGTGGGGCTCGCCTATTGGTTCGATCTGCTGCCGCTGCCCTGGCTGCAACTGGCGATCACCCTGGCTTTTTCCTCGGTACTATGCGCGCTGACCGCCATTCGCCTGCGCACCTCATGGCCGGTAACCGAGCTCGAATATGCCGTGCAACTGGCCTGCGACCTGTTTATCCACAGTGCGCTGCTGTATTTCTCTGGCGGCTCGACCAACCCTTTCGTGTCCTATTACCTGGTGCCGCTGACCATCGCTGCGGTGACCTTGCCGTGGCGGTTCTCGCTGATCCTTTCCGGCATCGCCCTGGCGCTGTACACCTTGCTGCTGGCGCAGTTCTATCCGCTGGAAACGTTCCCCATCGCTCGGGAAAACCTGCAGATCTACGGTATGTGGCTGAGTTTCGCCCTGGCGGCGGCGGTCATCACTTTTTTTGCCGCGCGCATGGCCGAGGAGTTGCGCCGCCAGGAGGAACTGCGGGCCATCCGCCGTGAAGAGGGCCTGCGGGACGAGCAATTGCTGGCCGTGGCAACCCAGGCCGCCGGCGCCGCCCATGAATTGGGCACGCCGCTGGCGACCATGAGTGTGTTGCTCAAGGAGATGCGCCAGGATCACCATGACCCGGCGCTGCAAGAGGACCTCAGTGTGTTGCAGGATCAGGTCCAACTCTGCAAGGAAACCCTCCAATACCTGGTGCGTGCCGCCGAGGCCAATCGCCGACTGGCCATCGACATGCAAGACGTTACCGATTGGCTCGACGAGGCCCTTAACCGCTGGCACCTGATGCGCCCGGAAGCCAGTTATCGCTTCCAGCGCCTGGGCCAGGGTCCGGTGCCGCGCATGGCGCCGCCGCCGGACTTGACCCAGGCGCTGCTGAACCTGCTCAACAACGCCGCCGACGCCTGCCCCGAAGGCCTGGAAGTGGCGCTGGACTGGAACGCCTACGAGCTGACCATTTGCATTCGCGACCACGGCGCGGGTGTGCCGCTGGCGATTGCCGAGCAGATCGGCAAGCCGTTCTATACCACTAAGGGCAAAGGCTTCGGCCTGGGCCTGTTCTTGAGCAAAGCCAGCGTGACACGCGCCGGCGGCTCGGTGAAACTCTACCCCCATGAGGAAGGCGGCACGCTCACCGAGCTGCGCCTGCCCCATGCCGACCGAGGAGACGAAACATGAGTGACGAGATCCAAGTCGACGGCGAAGAGCTGCCGCACCTGTTGCTGGTAGATGACGACGCCACATTCACTCGCGTCATGGCCCGGGCCATGTCCCGTCGTGGCTTTCGGGTGAGTACCGCAGGTTCCGCCGAAGAGGGCCTGACCATCGCCCAGGCCGACCTGCCGGACTACGCTGCCCTGGACCTGAAAATGGACGGTGACTCGGGCCTGGTGCTGCTGCCCAAGTTGCTGGAACTGGACCCGGAAATGCGCGTGGTGATCCTCACCGGCTATTCGAGCATCGCCACCGCCGTCGAAGCCATCAAGCGCGGCGCCTGCAACTACCTGTGCAAACCGGCGGACGCCGATGATGTACTGGCGGCGCTGTTATCCGAGCACGCTGACCTCGACACCCTGGTGCCGGAGAACCCCATGTCGGTGGATCGCCTGCAGTGGGAGCACATCCAGCGGGTACTGACGGAGCACGAAGGCAATATCTCCGCCACAGCCCGCGCCTTGGGCATGCACCGCCGTACCTTGCAGCGCAAATTACAGAAACGTCCCGTGCGTCGCTGAACCTGCGCTGAACAAATGTTGTCCACCCTCGCGATAAATCGGGCCGTTGCACTATGATCGGCCCGAGTTCCTTTCTCTATTGAGCCTTAACCATGAATCAGAACGCTGAATATTCCGCGGTCAATGACGCAGTGCGCGGGCAGTTTTTCCGCCGTGTCTGGCAAATGACCACGCCATACTGGCGCAGTGAGGAGAAGGGCAAGGCCTGGACGCTGTTGATCGCCGTCATCGCGCTGTCGCTGTTCAGCGTGGCGATTTCGGTGTGGATCAACAGTTGGTACAAGGATTTCTACAACGCCCTGCAAGAGAAGAACAGCGCGGCGTTCTGGCAGTTGATCCTGTATTTCTGCGGCATTGCGGCGGTGGCGATCCTGGGGGCGGTGTATCGTTTGTACCTCACGCAGATGCTCACCATCCGCTGGCGGGCCTGGCTCACCGAACAGCATTTCGCCCGCTGGCTCAATGACAAGAATTACTACCGCCTGGAGCAGGGCGGCTATACCGACAACCCGGACCAGCGCATTTCCGAAGACCTCAACAGCTTCACCACCAATACCTTGAGCCTGGGGTTGGGGCTGCTGCGTACCGTGGTCAGCCTGGTGTCGTTCTCGATCATCTTGTGGGGGGTGTCGGGCAGCATCGAAGTGTTTGGCTACACCATCCCCGGCTACATGTTCTGGTGCGCGCTGGTGTATGCGGCGGTGGGCAGTTGGCTGACGCATCTGATCGGCCGTCGCTTGATCGGCCTGAACAACAACCAGCAACGTTTCGAAGCCGACCTGCGTTTTTCCATGGTGCGGGTGCGTGAAAACGCCGAGAGCATTGCGCTGTACAACGGCGAGCCCAACGAGAACCGTCGCCTGAGCGGGCGTTTCGGCCTGGTCTGGCACAACTTCTGGGACATCATGCGGGTGTCCAAGCGCCTGACCTTCTTTACCTCCGGTTATGGTCAGATCGCGATCATCTTCCCGTTCATCGTCGCCGCACCGCGCTATTTCGCCGGCAAGATCCAACTGGGCGAGCTCATGCAGATCAACTCGGCGTTCGGCAATGTGCAGGAGAACTTCAGCTGGTTCATCAGCGCCTACTCCGACTTGGCCGCGTGGCGCGCCACCTGTGACCGTCTGCTGAGTTTCCGCCAGGCCATGAGTGACAACGAAGCGCGGGTGCCGGCCATTGACGTGCAAAACCAGGGCAGTGAATTGAAGGTCCACAACCTGGGGCTGGACTTGAGCGATGGCCGCCATCTGCTTGGCAACGCCGACATGATCGTCGAGGCCGGCGAGCGAGTGATGCTCAGCGGCCGTTCCGGCAGTGGTAAATCCACTTTGCTGCGAGCGATGGGGCACCTGTGGCCCACGGGGCATGGCAGCATTGTATTGCCGGCGGCGCGTTACCTGTTCCTGCCACAAAAGCCTTATCTGCCGATTGGCAGCCTGCGGGAGGTGCTAAGTTATCCACAGCCCGGCGACATCTATCCCAACGAACGTTATGAGCAAGTGCTGGAAACTTGCCGCTTGCCGCACCTGATCGCGCGGCTGGACGAAAGCAACCACTGGCAACGCATGCTCTCGCCGGGCGAGCAACAACGCCTGGCCTTTGCCCGCGCCTTGCTTTATGCACCGCTCTGGTTGTACATGGACGAAGCCACGTCGGCGATGGACGAAGAAGATGAGGCGACGTTGTACCAGGCGCTGATCGACCAGTTGCCCGGCCTGAGCATTGTCAGTGTCGGCCATCGAAGCAGTTTGAAACGTTTCCATCCACGACATGTACGTATCGAAAATGGCCAACTGGTGGAGCACACCGTGGTTGCTTGAACACCGTAAAACCTGTGGGAGCGGGCTTGCTCGCGAAAGCGGTAGGTCCGTTGAGATTGTGTGACTGACCCACCGCCATCGCGAGCAAGCTCGCTCCCACAAGGGTTTGGGATGAATCTGAGGCTGGTGTGCACAACCGATTCAATGGGAGAGCGAGCTTGCTCGCGATGATGACAACCCGGTCTATCTGCCAATCACAGATAATGGGGCCGCCGCGCCCCCGGTGATCGTACAACCACGTTGCGCTATGATGGTGCCATTCAGCCGCTTGCCGAGACACAGACACATGGAAAACCCGATCGACGTACCACGCCTTCCCCGCAAGCGCCGCAGCCTGGCGCAGGAGCTGGTGACGGTGCTGACCGAGCAGATTCGCGACGGCTTGCTCAAGCGCGGCGATAAATTGCCCACCGAGTCGGCGATCATGGAAGCCCATGGCGTCAGCCGCACCGTGGTGCGCGAGGCGATTTCTCGTTTGCAGGCGGCCGGCCAGGTGGAAACCCGCCATGGCATCGGCACCTTCGTGCTGGATACACCCAGCCCGAGCGGTTTTCGTATCGACCCGGCCACAGTGGTCACCTTGCGTGACGTTCTGGCGATCCTGGAGTTGCGCATCAGCCTGGAAGTGGAGTCTGCCGGGCTGGCAGCGCAGCGTCGCAGCGACGAGCAACTGGCCACCATGCGCGCCGCCCTCGACGCCTTGAGCGAAAGCGCCGCCCACGCCAGCGATGCGGTGGCCTCGGACTTCGCCTTCCACCTGGAAATCGCCCTGTCCACCGGCAACCGCTATTTCACCGACATCATGACTCACCTGGGTACCAGCATCATTCCGCGTACCCGGGTGAACTCCGCGCGCCTGGCCCACGATGACCAGCAGCGCTACATGAACCGCCTGAGCCGCGAGCACGAGGAGATCTACGACGCCATCGCCCGCCAGGACTCCGAGGCGGCCCGTGCGGCTATGCGTTTGCACCTGACCAACAGCCGCGAACGGCTGCGCCAGGCTCATGAAGAAGCGCAAGCGCAGGGCTAAGATGCTTCGCTGCCCTCTGTGGCGAGGGGTGTCCGGTTTTCTATCGGTGTGCCTGTCTGACCAATAGTAGGCGCCAGTCCTACGCGCTGATCCGCAACATTTGCGGCTCGGATATATCGTTGTCCCGGCCGCTCTCATAACTAACCTTGTAACGAAGCTCGACCAATTGGCCGGCGTAAGCTGTCAAGTCGGCATTGGTTAACGTCACTGTCACCCCCTTGCGTGGCGTACCTTCCTCGCCTTCGGTCAGAGATGTAAACGCGCCTACCGAAGTTGGAGGCGTCGAGCCGACGCCCACAGTCAGTTGGGCGTTCGAGTACGGGTGGAAAGCTGCATCCGGAATTTTCACGGTTAACGTCTTTGTCTTTGACAGGCTGAGCGTGACTTCCCCGCTGGCTGGAAAATCCTTGAGCGTCGGTTTCGCAAACGTCTTCGCCATGATGTCACTCCTTGTGAGGCGGCCCTGCTCGTTGCGGACGGGCGACTCACTTAAAGGTTGAAAAAAGGACTACAGCCGGGCATGGCACGGCCATGTCTGGGTTATGCCCCGTTGCCCTGACGACGCCTACTGGCAGAGTTGACAGTGGCGATGAGCGGTGCTGGTGCTCGGTCGGCAAGTTTCATCACTCTTCCAATTTCTCTCAGAGCCCCGATTTATAAGGCTTCGCAACAAATACCCCAGCCCCGGCACGCGACAAAAGACGAAATGCAGTTGACGTTCATATTTTAAGTTGTACGATGACCTACAACTTCTCGTGAAGCTGAACCATTTCTTACAACACAACATTTGCGTCCAGGGTGTTCGAATAATGAATCCACAAGAACTGAAGTCCATCCTCTCGTCTGGCCTGCTGTCGTTCCCGGTCACCGATTTCACTGCCCAAGGCGATTTCAATCGCGACAGCTATATCAAGCGCCTCGAGTGGCTGGCCCCGTATGGCGCCTCTGCATTGTTCGCAGCGGGCGGCACCGGTGAATTCTTCTCCCTGGCTGCCAGCGAGTACTCGCAAGTCATCAAGACCGCTGTCGATACCTGCGCTACCAGCGTGCCAATCCTTGCCGGTGTCGGCGGTGCCACCCGCCAGGCCATCGAATATGCTCAAGAAGCCGAGCGCCTGGGTGCCAAGGGCCTGTTGCTGCTGCCGCACTACCTGACCGAAGCCAGCCAGGACGGGGTTGCCGCCCACGTTGAAGCCGTGTGCAAATCGGTGAAGATCGGCGTCGTGGTCTACAACCGCAACGTTTGCCGCCTGAACGCCACCCTGCTGGAACAACTGGCCGAGCGCTGCCCGAACCTGATCGGTTACAAAGATGGCCTGGGCGATATCGAACTGATGGTGTCGATCCGTCGTCGCCTCGGCGACCGTTTCAGCTACCTGGGCGGCCTGCCGACCGCTGAAGTCTATGCCGCGGCCTACAAGGCCCTGGGCGTACCGGTCTACTCCTCGGCGGTGTTCAACTTCATCCCGAAAACCGCGATGGACTTCTACCACGCCATTGCCCGCGACGATCACGAGACCGTCGGCAAGATCATCGACGACTTCTTCCTGCCTTACCTGGACATCCGCAACCGCAAGGCCGGTTACGCCGTGAGCATCGTCAAGGCCGGCGCGAAGATCGTTGGCTATGACGCAGGTCCTGTGCGCACGCCATTGACCGACTTGCTGCCAGAAGAATACGAAGCACTGGCCGCGCTGATCGACAAGCAAGGCAAGCAGTAACAGACCCGGCAAGGCCGCTGAGCGATCAGCGGCTTTTTGCGTAAGGCTGTTTGTAACGACTTTATTTGAGGAGAAGCATCCGTGGCAGATGCAAAGCGTTTCGATAACTACATCAACGGTCAGTGGGTGGCCGGTGCCGACTATTGCACCAACATCAACCCGTCTGACTTGTCCGATGTCATCGGTGAATACGCCAAGGCTGACGCAGCGCAAGTCAACGCCGCCATCGAAGCCGCCCGCGCCGCTTTCCCGGCCTGGTCGACCTCGGGCATCCAGGCCCGTCACGACGCGCTGGACAAAGTCGGCAGCGAGATCCTCGCCCGCCGCGAAGAACTCGGCCAACTGCTGGCCCGGGAAGAGGGCAAGACCCTGCCTGAGGCCATCGGCGAAGTGACCCGCGCCGGTAATATTTTCAAATTCTTCGCTGGCGAGTGCCTGCGCCTGTCCGGCGATTACGTGCCGTCGGTGCGTCCGGGCGTCAATGTCGAAGTCACTCGTGAAGCCCTGGGTGTGGTCGGCCTGATCACCCCGTGGAACTTCCCGATCGCTATCCCTGCGTGGAAGATTGCCCCGGCCCTGGCCTACGGCAACTGCGTGGTGATCAAGCCCGCCGAGCTGGTGCCTGGCTGCGCCTGGGCTTTGGCCGAGATCATTTCCCGCGCTGGCTTCCCGGCCGGTGCGTTCAACCTGGTGATGGGCAGCGGCCGTGTGGTCGGTGAAGTCTTGGTCAACAGCCCGAAAGTCGACGGCATCAGCTTCACCGGTTCCGTGGGAGTGGGTCGCCAGATCGCGGTCAACTGCGTGGCGCGCCAGGCCAAGGTGCAACTGGAGATGGGCGGCAAGAACCCGCAGATCATCCTCGACGACGCCGACCTCAAGCAGGCCGTCGAACTGGCGGTGCAGAGCGCGTTCTACTCCACCGGCCAGCGTTGCACGGCTTCGAGCCGCCTGATCGTTACCGCGGGTATCCACGACAAGTTCGTCGCGGCCATGGCCGAGCGCATGCAGTCGATCAAGGTTGGCCATGCCTTGAAGGCTGGCACCGATATCGGCCCGGTCGTCTCCGAAGCCCAGCTCAACCAGGACTTGAAATACATCGACATCGGCCAGAGCGAAGGTGCGCGGCTGGTCAGCGGTGGCGGCGTGGTGACGTGTGACACCGAAGGTTACTTCCTGGCGCCGACCTTGTTTGCCGACAGTGAAGCTTCGATGCGCATCAGCCGCGAAGAAATCTTCGGCCCGGTGGCCAATGTCGTGCGCGTGGCTGACTACGAGGCGGCGTTGGCGATGGCCAACGACACCGAGTTCGGTTTGTCGGCGGGTATCGCGACCACATCGTTGAAGTATGCCAACCACTTCAAGCGCCATTCCCAAGCGGGCATGGTGATGGTCAACCTGCCAACCGCCGGCGTGGATTACCACGTGCCGTTCGGTGGGCGCAAAGGTTCGTCCTATGGTTCGCGTGAGCAAGGTCGCTATGCGCAAGAGTTCTACACCGTGGTGAAAACTTCTTACATCGGATCGTAAGTGCGGCACCGCCAGGGCAGGACATCCTGCCTTGGCGACACAATCTGCTGACCCGCATAAAAATAAATAGTGGGAGTACATTTACATGCAAGCGACCAAGCCGACTCACGTCCGCTATTTGATCCTGCTCATGCTGTTTCTGGTGACGACGATCAACTACGCTGACCGTGCCACCATCGCCATCGCAGGCTCCAGCCTGCAAAAAGACCTCGGCATCGACGCCGTTACCCTCGGTTATATCTTCTCCGCTTTCGGCTGGGCCTACGTGGCCGGGCAGATTCCTGGCGGCTGGCTGCTCGACCGTTTCGGGTCGAAAAAAATCTATGCCCTGAGCATTTTCACCTGGTCGCTGTTCACCGTGCTGCAAGGCTATGTCGGTGAATTCGGCATGTCCACGGCCGTGGTTGCGCTGTTCATGCTGCGCTTTCTGGTTGGGCTGGCCGAAGCGCCATCCTTCCCGGGCAACGCACGCATCGTCGCCGCCTGGTTCCCCACCGCAGAACGCGGCACCGCTTCGGCGATCTTCAACTCGGCGCAGTATTTCGCCACCGTGTTGTTCGCACCGCTGATGGGTTGGATCGTCTACCGCTTCGGCTGGCAGCACGTGTTCATCGTCATGGGCGTGATCGGCATCGTGTTCTCGCTGATCTGGCTGAAGGTGATCCATAGCCCGCGCCAGCACCCGATGATCAACGAAGCCGAGTTCAATCACATCGCCGCCAATGGGGCGATGGTCGATATGGACCAGGACAAGGGCAAGGAAAAGAAAGCCGACGGTCCGAAGTGGGATTACATCCGTCAACTGCTGACCAACCGTATGATGCTCGGTGTTTACCTGGGTCAATACTGCATCAACGGCATCACTTACTTCTTCCTGACCTGGTTCCCGGTGTACCTGGTGCAGGAACGCGGCATGACTATCCTCAAGGCCGGCTTCATCGCGTCCTTGCCGGCCATCTGCGGTTTCATCGGTGGTGTACTCGGCGGGGTCATTTCCGACTACCTGCTGCGCAAAGGCCACTCGCTGACCTTTGCCCGCAAGGCGCCGATCATCGCCGGCCTGTTGGTTTCCAGCAGTATCGTGGCGTGCAACTACGTGGACATCGAATGGATGGTGGTGGGCTTCATGGCCCTGGCCTTCTTCGGCAAAGGCGTGGGCGCACTGGGCTGGGCCGTGGTGTCCGACACGTCGCCTAAACAGATCGCCGGTTTGAGCGGTGGCCTGTTCAACACCTTCGGTAACCTGGCATCGATCACCACGCCAATCGTCATCGGCTACATCATCAGCGCCACCGGTTCGTTCAAGTGGGCACTGGTATTCGTGGGTTGCAACGCGCTGGTAGCAGTGTTCAGCTACCTGGTCATCGTTGGACCGATCAAGCGTGTGGTACTCAAGGAACCTACGGCCAAGGATGCCGACATCTCCAGCCTGTCTGAAGCTAAATCCTGAAGGAGCGGCATCGATGCAACTGATTGAACATGCCGATTCGCCTCGTTACATCCGCCTGCATGAGCGGGACAACGTCGTGATCGTCGTCAATGACCAAGGCGTACCGGCCGGGACCGAGTTCCCGGACGGCTTGGTCACCGTGGACTTTGTACCGCAGAGCCACAAGGTCACCCTGGAAGATATTCCCGAGGGCGGCGAGGTGATTCGCTACGGCCAGGTCATTGGCTACGCGTTGCAGCCGATCCCCCGTGGCAGTTGGGTCAAGGAAGACCAGCTGCGCATGCCCACCGCGCCACCGTTGGACAGCCTGCCGCTGTCCACCGACGTGCCGGCGGCCGATGCGCCGCTGGAGGGTTACACCTTCGAAGGTTATCGCAACGCCGACGGTACCGTCGGTACGCGCAATATCCTCGGCATCACCACGACCGTGCAGTGCGTGACCGGGGTGCTGGATCACGCGGTCAAGCGCATCAAGGATGAGTTGCTGCCCAAGTACCCGAACGTCGATGACGTGGTGGCGCTGACCCACAGCTACGGCTGTGGCGTGGCGATCACCGCCACTGACGCCTACATCCCGATCCGCACCGTGCGCAACCTGGCGCGCAACCCGAACCTGGGTGGCGAAGCACTGGTGATCAGTCTGGGCTGCGAGAAATTGCAGGCCGGTCAGGTGATGCATGAAGGCGACAGCTCGGTGGACCTCAGCGAGCCGTGGCTGTATCGCTTGCAGGACTCCAGTCACGGATTCACCGAAATGATCGAGCAGATCATGGAGCTGGCTGAGACTCGCCTGAAGAAACTCGACCAGCGCCGCCGCGAAACCGTGCCGGCCTCGGAACTGATCCTGGGCATGCAGTGCGGCGGCAGCGATGCGTTCTCCGGTATTACCGCAAACCCGGCCCTGGGCTATGCCTCGGACTTGCTGTTGCGTGCCGGGGCCACGGTGATGTTTTCCGAAGTCACCGAAGTGCGCGATGCCATCTACCTGTTGACCTCCCGGGCGCAAACCCAGGAAGTCGCCCAGGAGCTGGTGCGCGAAATGGACTGGTACGACCGGTACCTGGCCAAGGGCGAAGCCGATCGCAGCGCCAACACCACGCCGGGCAACAAGAAGGGCGGGTTGTCGAACATCGTCGAGAAATCCCTGGGGTCGATCGTCAAGTCCGGCAGCAGCGCGATCAATGGCGTGCTCGGCCCGGGCGAACGCTTCAAGCAGAAGGGCCTGATCTTCTGCGCCACGCCGGCCAGCGATTTCGTCTGCGGCACGCTGCAACTCGCGGCGGGGATGAACCTGCATGTGTTCACCACGGGTCGGGGCACGCCTTACGGCTTGGCGATGGCACCGGTGGTGAAGGTCTCGACCCGCACCGAACTGGCCCAGCGCTGGCCGGACCTGATCGACATCGACGCCGGCCGGATCGCCACCGGACGCGCCACCATCGAGGAGCTGGGTTGGGAGTTGTTCCACTACTACCTGGACGTGGCCAGCGGCAAGAAGCAGACCTGGGCGGAGCGGCACAAGCTGTTCAACGACATCACGCTGTTCA
This sequence comes from Pseudomonas sp. Q12-87, assembly GCF_001269755.1. NCBI lineage: Bacteria > Pseudomonadati > Pseudomonadota > Gammaproteobacteria > Pseudomonadales > Pseudomonadaceae > Pseudomonas > Pseudomonas sp. Q12-87. Next base: position 13,267 of record NZ_LHVI01000007.1, read on the forward strand.
ACCCGGCGCCGATTACGTGATCACTTGTTGATCGCCGAGAACCAATGTGGGAGCGGGCTTGCTCGCGAAGGCGGCAGTTCAGCTTGCATTGATGTTGGCTGAGCCGACGTCTTCGCGAGCAAGCTCGCTCCCACAAGGGGGCTGCGGTGGATATGGATTTTGTGTTCACAAAGAACAAATGTGGGAGCGAGCCTGCTCGCGAAGACGCTTCACCAGACGCCAACGCCGTGGGTGGCTTATCATTAGCCACCTAACGACACCCCTTTCAAAGGTCCCCGGCATGCTGGCAATTTTCCTCGAAACCCTGAACATCACCGCGCCGGTGTTTGCCATGCTGTTTTTGGGGACGTTGCTCAAGCGCATCTACTGGATCAACGACAATTTCATCCACATCGCCTCGTCCCTGGTGTTCAACGTCACCATGCCGGCGCTGTTGTTCCTCGGCATCCTCCATGCCGACCTGCACGCGGCGTTGCAGCCCGACCTGCTGATCTATTTCTCCATCGCTACCCTGGTGAGCTTTGCGATGGCCTGGGGTTGGGCGATCTGGCGTTGCCCGCGCGAGGATCGCGGCATCTATACCCAAGGTGCGTTTCGCGGCAACAACGGCGTGATCGGCCTGGCGCTGGCGGCGAGCATGTACGGCGACTACGGGATTTCCCTGGGGGCGATACTCGCGGCGCTGGTGATCCTGTTCTACAACACCCTGTCGACCATCGTCCTGGCGGTATACAGCCCGGTGATCAAGTCCGATCCGTGGAGCATCTGCAAAAGCGTTGTCAGCAATCCCCTGATCATCAGCGTGATCGTCGCCGCACCGTTTGCCTATTGGCAGATCGGCCTGCCGAACTGGTTCGAGACCTCGGCCAAATACCTCTCGCAAATGACCTTGCCCCTGGCGCTGATCTGCATCGGCGGCACGCTGTCCCTTGCAGCCTTGCGCAAGAGCGGCAAGATGGCCCTGAGTTCGAGCCTGGTAAAAATGGTCGGCCTGCCGCTGCTGACGACCCTCGGTGCCTGGCTCTGGGGTTTTCGCGGGGCTGAGTTGGGGATTCTGTTCCTGTACTTCGGCAGCCCCACCGCCGCCGCCAGTTACGTCATGGCCCGGGCGGCCGATGGCAACCATGAACTGGCGGCGGCGATCATCGTCATCACCACGTTGATGGCGGCGATTACCACTAATGTGGGGATTTTTGTGTTGCAGTGGGGGGGGTGGATCTAGGTTCGGGTTTGCGGTGTTCTTTCGATCCATTCGCGAGCAAGCCCGCTCCCACATTCGACCGCGTTCCCATGGAAGAACGCAGTCAATGTGGGAGCGGGCTTGCTCGCGAAGAGGTCTGACCTGTCACTGCAAGGCTCAGGCTTTTACTCAGGCTTCTGATAGCTATCGATCACTTCCTGCGCTGCCCGAAACGCATCGATCGCCGCCGGCACTCCGGCGTACACCGCGCAATGCAGCAGCGCCTCGCGAATCTCTTCCACCGTGCAACCGTTATTCAGCGCGCCGCGCACGTGGCCTTTGAGCTCCTGCGGGCATTTGAGCGCAGTGAGGGCGGCAAGGGTGATCAGGCTGCGGGTTTTCAACGGCAGGCCTTCGCGGCTCCAGACGCTGCCCCAGGCATGCTCGTTGACGAAGTCCTGCAAAGGTTGGGTGAATTCGGTGGCGTTGCCCAGGGCGCGGTCGACGAATGCGTCGCCCATGACCTGGCGACGCATGTCCAGGCCGGTCTTTGGAGTGTCGGTCACGGCAAATCCCTCTTATGGTGTTGGCGGCGCCAGGCGCGCAAAGAGCTGAACAGCAAAAATACCAGCAAGGCCGGCAGCACATAGAACAGCATCAGCCGTTCCAGTTGGCCGGCCAACGGCATGCCGGTGGTAAACGACACCACGTGCAGCCCGTAGGCCAGGTACAGGCCGAGGAACAACAGGCCTTCGGCGCGGGTGACGCGGTAACCGGAGTAGAACACCGGCAAGCACAACACAGCCACGCCGAGCATCACCGGCAGGTCGAAATCCAGGGCGTTGGGCGAGACGGAAAGTGGCGTCGGCGCGGCGAGGGCCGTCACCCCCAGCACGCCCAGTAAGTTGAACAGGTTGCTACCAATGACGTTGCCCACCGCGATGTCCCGTTGGCCCCTCAGCGCGGCGATCAGCGAGGTGGCGAGTTCCGGCAGCGAGGTGCTGACGGCGACGATGGTCAGGCCGATGATGCGCTCCGAAAGCCCAAGGTCCGTCGCCACTTCCACCGCCGCGCCCAGCAGCAAGTGCCCGGCATAAATCAGCATCGCCAGGCCCAGCACGATCATCGACAGGCTCTTGGGCCAGGACACCTGCGCAACTGCGACACCCGCCGCGTGGGGACGTACCGAATGCCGCGATTGACGCAGCAACAGGCCCAGGTACACCGCCAGGGCCATCAACAGCAGCATGCCGTCGAGTCGGGTCAGTTCTTCGTTCCAGGCCAGCACGAACACCAGCAGGGCGGCGCCGATCATCAACGGGATGTCCAGGCGCACCAACTGGCGCGAGACGCGCAGCGGGATGATCAGTGCCGACAGGCCGAGGGTAACGAGGATATTGAAGATACTGCTGCCGATCACACTGCCCACGGCGATGTCGGCGTTCTGCGCCAGGGTCGCTTGCAGGCTGACGGCCATTTGTGGCGCGCTGCTGCCGAAGGCGACGACGGTCAGGCCGATGATCAATGGTCGCACTTGCAAGCGTGCTGCCAGGCCCACAGCGGTGCGCACCAACAGCTCGGCACCGGCAATCAGCAACAGCAGGCCGCCGAGCAGTTCGATCAGGCTGAGCAGCGGTAGGGCGGTGAGTAGGGAAATGGTCGGGCTCCGTCTATCAATCGTCGAGGGCTTGCACGCGCACCCGTGCGGTGCCGCTGCGCAACATGCCCAGTTGCTCGGCGGCCTCGCGGGAAACGTCGATCAGGCGGCCGCGGGAGTATGGGCCCCGGTCGTTGATGCGCACCACCACGCTGTCATTGTTGCCCAGGTTGGTGATTTTCACCCGCGTGCCGAATGGCAGCTGGCGATGGGCGGCTGTCAGGCTGTGCTGGTCGAAACGCTCGCCGCTGGCGGTGCGCTTGCCGTGGTGCCTGGAGCCGTAATAGGAGGCGACGCCGGTCTGGTCGTAGCCGTGTGGATCGACCGTCCCGCTCTGGCTGGCGCAGCCGGCCAGCAGGAACAGCAGGGCGCAGGCGCCGAGGAGACGCTTCATTTGAAAGTTTCCAAATACAAGTGTGGGAGCGGGCTTGCTCGCGAAGGGGCCATCAAATTCAACATCAATGTTGCATCCGATGACGTCTTCGCGAGCAAGCCCGCTCCCACAGGGGAATGAGCCAGATTCAAAGACTGGCTCCATGTCCATCAGCCCTCGAGCTTGCTTTTAAGCAATTCGTTGACCTGTTGCGGGTTGGCCTTGCCCTTGGAGGCTTTCATGGCCTGGCCGACGAAGAAGCCGAACATCTTGCCGCGCTTGGCTTCGTCTGCCGCCCGGTACTGTTCGACCTGCTCGGCGTTGGCTGCGAGCATTTCATCGAGCACGGCGCTGATCGCACCCGTGTCGGTGACTTGCTTCAAGCCGCGCTTTTCGATGATCTCGTCGGCGCTGCCTTCACCATTGGCCATCGCTTCGAAGACCATTTTGGCGATCTTGCCGGAGATGGTGTTGTCCTTGATGCGCAGGAGCATGCCGCCCAATTGCTCGGCCGACACCGGCGACTCGTCGATCTCCAGGCCCTGCTTGTTCAGCAGGCTGCCCAATTCAACCATCACCCAGTTGGCCGCCAGCTTGGCGTCGCCGCCGATGCTTACGACTTTCTCGAAGTAATCGGCCTGCTCGCGGCTGGTGGCCAGGACGTTGGCGTCATAGCTCGACAGGCCGAACTGCGCTTGGAAACGCTCGCGTTTCTGCGGCGGTAGCTCCGGCAGGGTGGTGCGTACGTCGTCGAGGAACGAGTTTTCGATAACCACCGGCAACAGGTCCGGGTCGGGGAAGTAACGGTAGTCGTTGGCTTCTTCCTTGCTGCGCATCGGACGGGTCTCGTCCTTGTTCGGGTCGTACAGGCGGGTCTGCTGGATGACCTTGCCACCGTCCTCGATCAGTTCGATCTGGCGCTGGATCTCGCTGTTGATCGCTTTTTCGATGAAGCGGAACGAGTTGACGTTCTTGATCTCACAGCGGGTGCCGAACTCAACCTGGCCCTTGGGCCGGATCGACACGTTGCAGTCGCAGCGCAGCGAGCCTTCGGCCATGTTGCCGTCGCAGATGCCCAGGTAACGCACCAACGCATGGATCGCCTTGACGTAGGCCACGGCTTCCTTGGCGCTGCGCATGTCCGGTTCAGAGACGATTTCCAGCAGCGGCGTGCCAGCGCGGTTCAGGTCGATGCCGGTGGCGCCGTTGAATTCTTCGTGCAGGCTCTTGCCGGCGTCTTCTTCCAGGTGCGCACGGGTAATGCCGACGCGCTTGACCGTGCCGTCTTCCAGGGCGATGTCCAAGTGGCCCTTGCCGACGATCGGCAGTTCCATCTGGCTGATCTGGTAGCCCTTGGGCAGGTCCGGGTAGAAGTAGTTCTTGCGGGCGAACACGTTGTGCTGGCCGATCTCGGCGTCGATCGCCAGGCCGAACATCACCGCCATGCGCACCGCTTCGGCGTTGAGCACCGGCAGCACGCCTGGCATGCCCAGGTCTACCAGGCTGGCCTGGGTGTTCGGCTCGGAGCCGAACGTGGTGGAGCTACCGGAAAATATTTTCGACCGGGTGGTGAGCTGGGTGTGAATCTCCAGCCCGATCACGACTTCCCATTGCATGTGTTTCTCCTCAGAAGCCGGTTGGGGTGCGGGTGTGCCAGTCAGTGTTCTGCTGGTACTGGTGCGCCACATTGAGCAGGCGGCCTTCCTGGAAGTACGGCGCGAGCAGCTGTACGCCCACCGGCAGGCCGTCGACGAAACCGGCCGGCATGGACAGCCCCGGCAAACCGGCGAGGTTGGCGGTGATGGTGTAGACGTCTTCCAGGTACGCAGCGACCGGATCGCTGTTCTTGGCGCCGAGTTTCCACGCCGGATTCGGCGTGGTCGGGCCGAGGATGATGTCGACTTCGTTGAAGGCAGCCATGAAGTCGTTTTTCACCAGGCGACGGATTTTCTGCGCCTTGAGGTAGTAGGCATCGTAGTAGCCGGCGGACAGCGCGTAGGCACCGACCATGATCCGGCGCTGCACTTCGGCGCCGAAGCCTTCGCCACGGGAGCGCTTGTACAGGTCGATCAGGTTTTCCGGGTTCTCGCAGCGATGGCCGAAACGCACGCCGTCGAAACGCGACAGGTTGGAAGATGCTTCGGCCGGGGCGATCACGTAGTACGCAGGAATCGCGTGCTGCATGTTCGGCAGGCTGATTTCCTTGACCACCGCACCGAGCTTTTCCAATTCCTTGATGCTGTTGTGGATCAGGTCGGCGATGCGCGGGTCGAGACCGGCACCGAAATATTCCTTCGGCACGCCGATGCGCAGGCCTTGCAGCGAGCCGTTGAGGCTGGCGCTGTAGTCCGGCACCGGTTCATCGATGCTGGTGGAATCGTTCGGGTCGAAGCCAGCCATGCCTTGCAGCAGGAGCGCGCAGTCTTCGGCGGTGCGGGCCAGCGGGCCGCCCTGGTCGAGGCTGGAGGCGTAGGCGATCATGCCCCAGCGCGAGACGCGACCGTAGGTCGGCTTCAAACCGGTGAGGTTGGTGAACGCCGCCGGCTGGCGAATCGAGCCGCCGGTGTCGGTGGCGGTGGCGGCCGGCAGCAGGCGCGCGGCCACGGCGGCAGCGGAACCGCCGGACGAGCCGCCCGGTACGTGCTCCAGGTTCCACGGGTTCTTCACTGCGCCGTAGTAGCTCGACTCGTTGGCCGAGCCCATGGCGAATTCGTCCATGTTGGTCTTGCCCAGGGTCACGCCACCGGCGGCGGCCAGCTTGGCAACCACGGTGGCGTCGTACGGGGCCTTGAAGTTGTCGAGCATCTTCGAGCCGCAACTGGTGCGGATGCCCTGGGTGCAGAACAGATCCTTGTGGGCGATCGGTGCGCCGAGCAGGGCGCCGCTCTCACCGTTGGCGCGCCGGGCGTCGGCGGCCTTGGCCTGGCTCAGGGCCAGCTCCGGGGTGAGGCTGATGAAACTGTTGAGCTGCGGATCGAGCTGGGCGATGCGCGCCAGCAGGACCTGGGTCAGCTCTTCGGAAGAAAACTTTTTATCGGCGAGTCCGCGGGCGATCTCGGCCAGGGTCATGTGATGCATGAGAGGCTCTTTCCCTTTAGTCGATGACTTTCGGAACCAGGTACAGGCCGTTTTCGACCGCTGGTGCGATGGACTGGTAGGCCTCGCGGTGATTGGATTCGGTCACGACGTCGGCGCGCAGGCGCTGGCTGGCTTCCAGTGGGTGGGCCAGAGGCTCGATACCGTCGGTATCGACCGCCTGCATCTCGTCGACCAGCCCCAGAATGCTGTTCAGGGCAGAAGTGATGTGTGGAAGATCGGCTTCATTGAGGCCCAGACAGGCCAGATGAGCGATTTTTTCCACGTCGGAGCGTTCAAGCGCCATGGGATTCTCCAGTGGAAAACAAAACGGACGTAGTCTGTCCGTGTGTTAGATTGTCGGAACACTACCGCAGTTCTACGGTCTTTTGGCCGCGATTGTAGGGTTTGGTGCGCAGAAAAGCGGTCAATTTAACATATTGGCGCCTTGCCCAAAATCCCTGTCGTTGTTAGAGTTTGCCGCACTTTTTTACCCACGCGTTGCCTAGGGTCCCTTTCCCATGTTCAAGAAACTGCGTGGCATGTTTTCCAGCGATCTTTCCATTGACCTGGGCACTGCCAACACCCTTATTTACGTGCGCGAGCGCGGTATCGTCCTGAATGAACCCTCGGTCGTGGCCATCCGCACCCACGGTAACCAGAAAAGTGTCGTGGCTGTCGGTACGGAAGCCAAGCGCATGCTGGGCCGTACACCGGGCAACATCGCGGCCATTCGTCCCATGAAGGACGGCGTGATCGCCGACTTCAGCGTCTGCGAAAAGATGCTGCAGTACTTCATCAACAAGGTTCACGAAAACAGCTTCCTGCAGCCCAGCCCTCGCGTGCTGATCTGCGTGCCATGCAAATCCACCCAGGTGGAGCGTCGCGCCATCCGTGAATCGGCCCTCGGTGCCGGTGCCCGCGAAGTATTCCTGATCGAAGAGCCAATGGCAGCTGCCATCGGTGCCGGCCTGCCGGTGGAAGAAGCCCGCGGCTCGATGGTTGTCGATATCGGCGGTGGTACCACCGAAATCGCACTGATCTCCCTCAACGGTGTGGTCTATGCCGAATCCGTACGTGTGGGCGGCGACCGTTTCGACGAAGCGATCATTACCTACGTGCGTCGCAACTACGGCAGCCTGATCGGCGAATCCACCGCCGAACGCATCAAGCAGGAAATCGGCACTGCCTACCCGGGCGGTGAAGTGCGCGAAGTCGACGTCCGCGGCCGCAACCTGGCCGAAGGCGTTCCACGTGCCTTCACCCTCAATTCCAACGAAGTGCTCGAAGCGCTGCAAGAGTCGCTGGCGACCATCGTGCAAGCGGTCAAGAGCGCCCTGGAGCAGTCGCCGCCGGAGTTGGCCTCGGACATCGCTGAGCGCGGCCTGGTGCTGACCGGTGGTGGCGCGCTGCTGCGTGACCTCGACAAGCTGCTGGCCCAGGAAACCGGCCTGCCGGTGATCGTGGCCGAAGACCCGTTGACCTGCGTTGCTCGCGGCGGTGGCCGTGCATTGGAAATGATGGACAAGCACACCATGGACCTGCTCTCCAGCGAATAAGTCTTGCTGGATGGTCTATGTTGTTCGCTCCCGGGCAGCACTTTGCAGTGCTGCCCGTTGGCGTTTATCTTCTGTCATTCGTATCCAGGCCGGTTTGATGCCGTATGAATAAAGAGAACATTTGCCTGGGAGGAGCGGCCTATTAAACCGCTTTTCGCCAAAGGCCCCTCATTGGGTGTGCGCCTGCTGGTGCTGGCCGTGCTATCGGTTGCGCTGATGGTGGTCGATGCCCGTTTTACGCTGCTCAAGCCTGTGCGCAGCCAGATGTCGCTGGTGTTAATGGAATCCTATTGGATCACCGACCTGCCCCAGCGTTTGTGGCAAGGTGTGGCCAGTCAGTTTGGCAGCCGGACCGAACTGGTCGCCGAAAACGAAAAACTCAAGACCGAAAACCTGCTGTTGCAGGGGCGCATGCAGAAGCTGGCGGCCCTCACCGAGCAGAACGTACGGCTGCGCGAGTTGCTCAACTCTTCTGCGCTGGTCAACGAAAAGGTCGAAGTGGCCGAATTGATCGGCATGGACCCCAATCCGTTTACCCATCGCATCCTCATCAACAAGGGTGAGCGCGACGGCGTCGTCCTCGGCCAGCCGGTGCTCGATGCCCGGGGCCTGATGGGCCAGGTCGTGGAGTTGATGCCGTACACGTCCCGCGTGCTGTTGCTGACCGATACCACCCATAGCATCCCGGTGCAGGTCAATCGCAACGGCCTGCGCGCCATTGCCAGCGGCACCGGCAACCCGGAACGCCTGGAATTGCGGCACGTAGCCGATACCGCCGACATCAAGGAAGGCGACCTGCTGGTCAGCTCCGGTCTTGGCCAGCGCTTCCCGGCCGGTTATCCGGTGGCGACGGTCAAGGAAGTCATTCATGATTCCGGCCAGCCTTTTGCCATCGTGCGAGCGGTGCCGACGGCCGCGCTGAATCGCAGCCGCTACCTGCTGTTGGTGTTCAGCGACAATCGCACGCCGGAAGAACGCGCCAACGACGCCGCCGTAGCCCAGGAAGCACAGGACCGCCAGGGCGGCGAGCCAGCTGCTTCCGGCACACCGGCGCCAGTGCCCGCCATCGTGCCGAAACCGGCAGCCCCTGCACCGGCCGCGACGGCCCCGGCAACGACACCGACTGCCGCACCCACTGCACCTACACCGGCCAGGCCTTCCGGTCATGCGCCGGCTGTCGCGCCCGCTGTACCCGCCACGACATCCACCCGGCCTTCGGCCCACGCGCCAGCGGCCCAGCCCGCCAAGCCCGCAGCCAAGCCGCCCGTCTCCACGCCGGCTGCCGCGCCGGCCTCCAGGGGAGCACGAGAAGAATGAGCAGTACCCAATCCGGTAACGGCTGGATGGTCTGGCTGACCTTCGCCATCGGCCTGCTGCTCAGCGTTTCGCCGCTACCGCAGTTCATGGAGATCCTGCGCCCGCTGTGGCTGGCCTTGTTGCTCGCATTTTGGGCGTTGGCCCTGCCGCACAAGGTCGGCATGGTCACCGCCTGGTGCCTGGGCCTGGCCGAAGACGTGCTCTACGGCACGCTGCTGGGGCAGAACGCGTTGATCCTGACGCTGATCACCTTCCTGGTGCTGTCGTTGCAGCAGCGCCTGCGCATGTTTCCCATGTGGCAGCAATGCCTGGTCATCCTGGTGATTTTCGGCCTGGCGCAACTGGTGCAGCTGTGGCTCAGCGCGCTGACCGGCAATCGCCAGCCGACCCTGGCGCTGGTCTTGCCAGCCCTGGTCAGTGCTTTGCTCTGGCCCTGGATCAGCTTCGGCCTACGGGGCTTGCGCCTGCGTTTCAAAATCAACTGATTTGGTCAGGCATTGGCCCGCACCTTGAAAGGGAGATGTCTTGATGAAACCGCTTTACCTCGCCTCAGGCTCGCCGCGTCGCCGTGAGCTGCTCACGCAGATCGGCGTAGCCTTTACCGCCATCAGCGCGGACATCGACGAAACTCCCCTGAAAGATGAAACCCCATCGGCCTATGTCGAGCGCTTGGCGCGCGGCAAGGCCGAGGCTGGGCAACGCTCCTTGCAAGAAGACGGCGTGGACGGCTGCGTATTGGGCGCTGACACGGCGGTGGTGCTGGATGGGCGGATCCTGGGCAAACCCCTGGACCAGGCCGACTCCTTGTCGATGCTCCTGCGCCTGTCCGGTCGCGAGCATGAAGTGTTGACTGCCATTGCCGTACTGGACGGGCAGCGTTGCGAATCCCATGTGGTCCGCAGTCGGGTGCGCTTTCGGGCCATCACCGAGCGGGAAGCGGCGGCCTACTGGGCCAGCGGCGAACCCCGGGACAAGGCCGGCGGCTACGGCATCCAGGGGTTGGGGGCAGTGTTCGTCGCCGGGCTGGAAGGCAGTTATTCAGCCGTGGTCGGCCTGCCACTGTGCGAAACCTGCGAGTTGTTGGGCCATTTCGGCATACCCTGTTGGCAAACCTTGAACGCGCGCTGAGCGCCGTCTGACTGATGCGGCCATAATCGTGAATATGCCTGAACGAGACCCTGCCATGAGTGAAGAGATCCTGATCAACATCACGCCGATGGAATCGCGCGTGGCGGTGGTTGAAAACGGTGTGCTGCAAGAGGTTCACGTCGAGCGCACGCAAAAGCGTGGCATTGTCGGCAATATCTACAAAGGCAAGGTGGTGCGGGTGTTGCCGGGCATGCAGGCGGCTTTCGTCGACATCGGCCTGGACCGCGCGGCATTCATCCACGCGTCGGAAATCTCCATGCGCGAAGGCCCGGCAGTGGAGAGCATCAGCGCGCTGGTGCACGAAGGCCAGAGCCTGGTGGTGCAGGTCACCAAGGATCCGATCGGCTCCAAGGGCGCGCGGCTGACCACGCAATTGTCGATTCCGTCGCGCTACCTGGTGTACATGCCGCGTACCGCACATGTCGGCATTTCGCTGAAGATCGAAGACGAAGGCGAACGTGAACGTCTCAAGCAGGTCGTCAGCGACTGCGTGGAAAAAGAAGGCATCAAGGAAGCCGGTGGGTTCATCCTGCGCACTGCCGCCGAAGGGGCCGGGGCCGATGAAATCCTCATGGATATCCGCTACCTGCGCAGGCTCTGGGATCAGATCGCCGCGCAGATCAAGACCATCGCCACGCCCAGCGTGATCTACGAAGACCTGGGCCTGGCGCTGCGCACGCTGCGGGATCTGGTCAGCCCCAAGATCGAGAAGATCCGCATCGATTCCCGGGAAACCTTCCAGAAGACCACGCAGTTCGTGGCCGAGCTGATGCCGGAAATCGCCGACCGCCTCGAACATTACCCGGGCGAACGGCCGATTTTCGACCTCTACGGCGTCGAGGACGAAATCCAGAAAGCCCTGGAACGCAAGGTGCCGCTCAAGTCCGGCGGTTACCTGGTGGTCGATCCGGCCGAAGCCATGAGCACCATCGACGTTAACACCGGGGCGTTTGTCGGCCATCGCAACCTGGAAGAAACCATCTTCAAGACCAACCTGGAAGCGGCGACCGCCATTGCCCGCCAACTGCGCCTGCGCAACCTGGGTGGGATCATCATCATCGACTTCATCGACATGGAGGATGAAGAACATCAGCGCCAGGTGCTGCGCACCCTGGAGAAGCAGCTCGAGCGCGACCACGCCAAGACCAACATCATCGGCATTACCGAGTTGGGCCTGGTGCAGATGACCCGCAAGCGCACCCGCGAGAGCCTCGAGCAGGTGCTGTGCGAGCCCTGCAGCAGTTGCCAGGGGCGGGGCAAGCTGAAGACCCCGGAAACCGTGTGTTACGAAATCTTCCGGGAAATCCTCCGGGAAGCGCGCGCCTACCAAGCCACCGGTTATAGAGTGTTGGCGAACCAGAAAGTGGTGGATCGGCTGCTCGATGAGGAGTCCGGCAACGTCGCGGAGCTGGAAGCCTTTATCGGCCGCACGATTCGCTTCCAGGTAGAAACCATGTATTCGCAGGAACAATATGACGTGGTGTTGCTCTGAAGGGCCTGGGAAGCGGCGGGACCGCTGATTTGATTATTTTTGCCAGGGGAGCCCAGTGACATGGAGCGTCTGACACGCATTTTGGCTGTGCTGACCCGCTGGGGGCTGAGCCTGTGCGCGCTGCTGCTGGTGTTGCTGGCGTTGTATGTCAGTCTCGGACGCGAGTTGGTTCCACTGGTGGCCGAGTATCGCGCCGAGGTCGAGACACGAGCCGGCGCAGCCTTGGGCATGCCCGTGCACATCGGCGGCCTCGACGGGAGCTGGAGCGCCCTGGCACCGGTACTGGCGGCGCGCGACGTGGTAGTGGGCGAAGGGACCAATGCCTTGCACCTGGACCAGGTCCGCGCGGTGCCTGACCTCTGGGCCAGCTTGCTGGCGCGCCAGGTGCGCATCGCCAACTTGGAAGTCAGCGGCCTGAAGATCAGTCTCAAGGAGGGCGCGGATGGTAAATGGGTCCTGGAAGGTTTGCCGGTGCAGGACGACCGTCCCTTCGATCCGCAGCAACTGTTCGATCGCATGCAAGTGGTGTCCAGGCTGTCGGTGCTCGATAGCCAAGTGACCTTGCAGCCCCTCGAACAACCGCCGCTGACCCTCACCTATGTTGGCTTGAGCCTGCGCACCGGCGCTACCCGCCAGCGCCTGGACGCACGCCTGACCCTGCCCGACGGCCAACCCGTGGCGATCAACCTGCGCACCCGCATTCGCGCCAGCGACTGGAAAAATGGCGAGGCCGATGCCTATCTGAGCCTGCCGCAAAGCGACTGGGCGAAATGGCTGCCGAAACGCCTGACTCAACAATGGAATCCTTCCCGGATCAAGGCCGGCGGCGAGCTGTGGCTGAGTTGGGGCGAAGGCACGGTGCAAAGCGCGGCCGTGCGGTTGAACGCGCCGCAGCTCCAAGGCGCGTACGCCGAGCGCAAACCGGTAGACATCCACAATCTGGCCCTCAACGGCTATTTCCAGCGCAGCAGCCAAGGCTTCACCGCGACCCTCGACTCCCTCGCGATGAATCTGGGCGAGACCCGTTGGGAATCGCGTCTGCAATTGCAACAGAGCAACGCCACGGACAAGGCCGAAGAGCGCTGGCACCTGGAGGCCGACCGCCTCGACCTGACCCCGCTCACCCCGCTGCTCAATGCCCTGGCGCCGCTGCCCGAGGGACTGGCGACGACCATCGACCGCCTGAAGGTGACCGGTGGCCTGCGCAACGTGCTGGTGGATTACCGGCCGCAGAACACCGGGGACCAGAAAGTCAGTTTCGCCACCAACCTGGACACCGTGGGCTTTGACGCCTATCACGGCGCTCCGGCTGCCCGTAACGTATCCGGGAGCCTGAGCGGCGACCTCGGCGGCGGCGAGCTGCGCATGGACAGCAAGGATTTTTCCCTGCACCTGGACCCGATCTTCGCCAAACCGTGGCAGTACCAGCAAGCCAACGCCCGGCTGACCTGGAAGCTGGACAAGCAAAGTTTCACCTTGATCGCGCCGTACCTGAAGGTGCTGGGCGAGGAGGGCCGGATTGCCGGTGACTTCCTGATTCGCCTGCATCTGGACCACAGCCAGGAAGACTACATGGACCTGCGGGTCGGCCTGGTAGACGGCGACGGGCGCTACACCGGCAAATACCTGCCGGCGGTCCTCAGCCCGGCGCTGGACGAGTGGTTGCGCACGGCAATCGTCAAGGGCGCGGTAGACCAAGGTTTTTTCCAATACCAGGGCTCGCTCAACCACGGTGCCGAGGATGCGGCGCGCAGCATCAGCCTGTTCTTCAAGGTGCATGACGCTGAACTGGCGTTCCAGCCAGGCTGGCCTTCGGTCAGCAAGGTCAGCGGTGACGTTTTCGTCGAAGACAGCGGCGTGCGCATCTTTGCCAGCCAAGGGCAATTGCTCGATACCCAGGTCAAGGATGTGTCGGTGAACATCCCCCACGTACCCAGCGGACAGAGCTCGCACCTGCTGTTGGACGGTGGCTTCAGCGGAGGACTGGGCGACGGCCTGAAGATTCTCCAGACGGCACCGATCGGCACGGCCGAGACGTTCGCCGGTTGGGAAGGCGAGGGCGATCTGCAAGGCAGCCTGAAGCTCGACATCCCGCTGGTCAAAGGCGAACAACCGAAGATCCTGGTGGACTTCGCCGTCGACAAGGCCCGGCTCAAACTCAGCGAACCGGCGCTGGAACTGACCCAGCTCAAAGGCGATTTGCGTTTCGACAGCAGCAAGGGGCTCAGCGGCAAGGGCATCAGCGCCCGGGCATTCGACCGACCCGTGACCGCACAGATTTTTGCCGAGGGCCGCGCCGGAGCGCTTAACACACGGGTCACGGCTTCAGGGCAGATCGAGATCAAGAAACTCACCAGTTGGCTGAACGTCACGCAGCCGTTGCCGGTTTCCGGGGTGGTGCCTTACCAGCTTCAAGTGGTCCTCAATGGCGCCGACAGCCAGTTGTCGGTGAATTCCAACCTCAAGGGCGTTGCCGTTGACCTGCCCGCGCCGTTCGGCATGGCGGCCGATGTCGGTCGCGACACAACGTTGCGCATGACCCTGCAAGGGCCGGAGCGACGCTTTTGGGTCAATTATGGCGACCTGGCCAATTTCACTTACGCCGCGCCGAGTGAAAACATTGCCGATGGGCGTGGCGAATTGTTGCTGGGCATCGGCGATGCGGTCCTGCCTGGGGCCAAGGGCCTGCGCTTGCGCGGTACGCTCTCGGAACTGGACGTCAGTCCCTGGCAGGACCTGGTGAACAAGTATGCCGGCCAAGACCCGGGCGGCAGTGCCAAGCAGTTGCTCAACAGTGTCGATTTGACCATTGGCAAGCTCACCGCCATGGGCACGACCCTGGACCAGGCGTCGGTGCAACTTGATCGCAAGCCGGACGCCTGGGGCATGCGGCTCGACAGCCAGCAAGCCAAGGGCAGCGTCAGCCTGCCAGACGCCAAGGCTGCGCCGATCGGCATCAAGCTCGACTATGTTCGCCTGCCAGCTGCGGATCCTACGGTCCAGGCGGATGAGAATGCGCCGGACCCGCTGGCATCGGTCGATCCCGGTAAGATCCCGGCCATGGATATCGCCATTGACCAGTTGTTCCAGGGACCCGATCTCATCGGTGCGTGGTCGTTGAAAGTACGACCCACGGCCAAGGGCATTACGCTGAACAATCTGGACATGGGCCTCAAGGGCATGGTGTTGAACGGCAGCGGCGGCTGGGAAGGTACGCCCGGGTCCACCAACAGTTGGTACAAGGGGCGCATCAGCGGCAAGAACCTCGCCGATGTGCTCAAGGGCTGGGGGTTTGCGCCAAGCGTGACCAGCCAGGAATTCCGCCTGGATGTCGATGGGCGCTGGCCCGGTTCGCCGGCCTGGGTCGCCACCAAACGATTCTCAGGTAGCCTCGATGCCTCGCTGAGCAAGGGGCAGTTCGTCGAAGTCGAAGGCAGCGCCCAGGCGTTGCGGGTGTTCGGCCTGCTGAACTTCAACTCCATCGGCCGACGCCTGCGCCTGGATTTCTCCGATTTGTTCGGCAAGGGCCTGAGCTACGATCGGGTCAAGGGGTTGCTGGTGGCGAGCGAAGGGGTGTACGTGACCCGTGAACCGATTACCCTGACAGGGCCGTCGAGCAACCTGGAACTCAACGGAACGCTGGACATGGTGGCCGACCGGGTTGACGCCAAGCTGCTGGTGACATTACCGGTGACCAACAACCTGCCCATCGCCGCGTTGATCGTTGGTGCACCGGCGGTGGGTGGGGCACTGTTCCTGATCGATAAACTGATCGGCGACCGCGTGGCGCGCTTTGCCAGCGTAAAATATGACGTCAAGGGGCCATGGAAGGAGCCGAAGATCACCTTCGACAAGCCGTTCTGAAGGCTGGCGCCAGTCCCCCCGTGGGAGCGGGCTTGCTCGCGAATGCGTCAGCACATTCAGCACTTATGTGACAGACACACTGCCTTCGCGAGCAAGCCCGCTCCCACAGGGGCAGATGAAGCAAAAAGTGAGGGAAGCACCATGCCACTCGCAGTGATTCAAATGGTCAGCCAGAGCGACGTGCTCGCCAACCTGGCCCGTGCCCGCGTGCTGCTGGAACAGGCGGCGGCTGGCGGCGCGCGGTTGGCGGTGTTGCCTGAAAATTTTGCCGCCATGGGGCGGCGGGACATCGCCGACATCGGTCGCGCCGAAGCCTTTGGTCAGGGACCGATCCTGCCCTGGTTGAAACAGGCCGCCCGCGACCTCAACTTATGGATTGTGGCCGGCACGCTGCCGCTGCCGCCGGTGGAGCGACCCGAAGCCAAGGTCCACGCCTGTTCGTTGTTGATCGACGATCGAGGCCAAGTCGTGGCGCGCTATGACAAGCTGCACCTGTTCGACGTAGACGTGGCGGACAATCGCGGGCGCTATCGCGAGTCTGATGACTATGCTTATGGCGGCAATGTGGTGGTCGCCGACACCCCGGTAGGAAAGGTTGGCCTGACGGTCTGCTATGACTTGCGTTTCCCGGAGCTGTACAGCGAACTGCGGGCGGCCGGGGCCGAGTTGATCACGGCGCCCTCGGCGTTTACGGCGGTCACCGGCGCGGCGCATTGGGACGTGCTGATTCGCGCCCGGGCCATCGAAACCCAGTGTTATGTGCTGGCGGCGGCCCAAGGTGGGTTGCATCCGGGGCCACGGGAAACCTTTGGCCATGCCGCGATTGTCGACCCCTGGGGCCGCGTGCTGGCGCAACAGGATCAAGGCGAGGCTGTGCTGGTGGCCGAGCGCGACAGCAGCGAACAAGCGTCCATCCGGGCGCGCATGCCGGTGGCCAGCCATCGGCGCTTTTTCTCGCAGGGCGCTCGACAGCGGCCTGTCCAAGACGACGAATTCAAGGCGTAAAACATATGAGCGGGTTGTTGTCCTCAGTCAGTGAACACCTTCTTGCCCCCGGCGGCGTCACCCTGGAAAGCCTGCAAGGCGTACTGGGCGACCTGGCCGGTCCGGGCATCGACGCTGCCGACCTGTATTTCCAGGGGCAGATTTCCGAGTCCTGGTCGCTGGAAGACGGCATCGTCAAGGAAGGCAGTTTCAACCTCGACCAAGGTGTGGGCGTACGGGCCCAGTCCGGTGAAAAGACCGGTTTTGCCTATAGCAACGCCATCACCCTCGAAGCCTTGGGCGCTGCTGCCCGTGCGGCCCGCTCGATCTCCCGGGCCGGGCAGAACGGCACGGTCCAGGCCTTCAGCAGCCAGGACGTGGCGCAGTTGTACGCGCCGGATAACCCCCTGGAAGTCATGAGCCGCGCGGAAAAGGTCGAATTGCTCAAGCGCATCGACGTCGCCACCCGTGCCCTCGACCCCCGTATCCAGCAAGTCTCGGTGAGCATGGCCGGGGTCTGGGAGCGCATCCTGGTGGCGTCCACCGATGGCGGCCTGGCGGCGGACGTGCGACCGTTGGTGCGATTCAACGTCAGCGTGATCGTCGAACAGAATGGCCGTCGCGAACGTGGCGGCCATGGTGGCGGTGGACGCACCGATTACCGCTATTTCCTCACTGAAGACCGCGCCATGGGCTACGCCCGCGAAGCGCTGCGCCAGGCGCTGGTCAACCTCGAAGCTATCCCGGCCCCGGCGGGTACGCTGCCGGTGGTGCTGGGCTCCGGCTGGTCCGGTGTACTCCTGCATGAAGCGGTGGGCCATGGCCTGGAAGGAGACTTCAACCGCAAGGGCAGTTCGGCCTACAGCGGACGCATGGGCGAAATGGTCGCCTCGAAACTCTGCACCATCGTCGATGACGGCACCCTGGCCGGGCGCCGCGGCTCCTTGAGCGTCGACGACGAGGGCACTCCAACCGAATGCACCACGCTGATCGAGAACGGCGTGCTCAAGGGCTACATGCAGGACAAGCTCAACGCCCGGCTGATGGGCGTGGCCCGTACCGGCAATGGCCGCCGCGAATCCTACGCGCACCTGCCGATGCCGCGCATGACCAACACCTACATGCTGGGTGGCCAGAGCGACCCTGCGGAAATCATCGCTTCGGTGAAAAGGGGCATCTATTGCGCCAACCTCGGCGGTGGCCAAGTGGACATCACCAGCGGCAAATTCGTGTTCTCCACCAGCGAGGCCTACCTGATCGAAGACGGCAAGATCACCGCCCCGGTCAAGGGCGCGACCCTGATCGGCAACGGACCGGAGGCGATGAGCAAGGTATCGATGGTCGGCAACGATTTGAGTTTGGACAGCGGCGTAGGGACGTGTGGCAAGGACGGGCAATCGGTGCCGGTGGGTGTCGGCCAGCCGACCTTGAAGATCGACGCGATTACCGTGGGTGGCACGGGCGCGTGAAAATATTCAGGGGCCCCGTGGCGAGGGAGCTTGCTCCCGCTGGGCTACGCAGTAGCCCCAATGCGGTCGCTGCGCAACCGAGCGGGAGCAAGCTCCCTCGCCACGGTCATTGCTACCCTGGCAAGGGAGTGATGAGCCAGTGAACGATCAGCGCAGGCCGCGTTGGGTTTCGTCCAGCTCACGGATGTACTTGAAGATTTTACGGCTCGAGGCCGGCGGCTTGTTCTGCGCCACTTCGTGCTGGGCCTGACGGATCAGGGAGCGCAATTGCTGGCGATCGGCCTCCGGGTAGTCGATGACGAATTTTTCCAGGGTGCCGTCATCGCCTGCGATCAAGCGATCGCGCCAGCGTTCCAGGTTGTGGAAACGTTCGTTGTACTGCCGGGTGGAGGCATCGAGTTGATCGAGCAGAACCAGAATGGCGTCAGTGTCCTGATCGCGCATCAGCTTGCCGATGAACTGCAGGTGCCGTTTACGCGCGATATTCGCGGTGTGCTTGGGCGCATCGGCCAGGGCCCGGCGCAAGGCGTCGGTCAAGGGCAGTTTGGCCAGCAAGTCAGGCTTGAGTGTTGTCAGGCGCTCGCCGAGGTCAACCAGAGCATGCAGCTCGCGTTTGACCTGGGATTTGCTTTTTTCACCCTCGTAGAGGGAGTCGTCGTAAGAATCAACCATGGTGGCAGTCCGCAAAGAAACGCCGCCATGATAACCAGTCGGGGGCCGCTTGTCCGGCCCGGTCGCTCGAAGGCCTCGGGTTTGTACGCAAAGTTGCGTAGGCACCGTGCATGCAAACCCGGCCCGAAAATAGAATTTGAGTGGAGAACACCATGAGTGCAGTTCAGAGCGTCGGCCCGCAAGCATTGCCGGCACTGCAGGAACAAGTCGAGCAGATCCTTGCGCAGGCCAAGCGCCAGGGCGCCAGCGCGTGTGAAGTGGCAGTGTCCCTCGAGCAGGGCCTGTCGACGTCGGTGCGCCAGCGTGAGGTGGAAACCGTCGAATTCAATCGCGACCAGGGTTTCGGTATCACCTTGTACGTGGGTCAGCGCAAGGGTTCGGCCAGCACGTCGGCCAGCGGCCCGGATGCGATCCGCGAAACCGTCGCTGCGGCACTGGCAATTGCCAAGCACACCTCGGAAGACGAGGCCTCAGGCCTGGCCGATGCCGCGCTGATGTGCAAGGAACTGCGCGACTTCGACCTGTTCCACGCCTGGGACATCACTCCCGAGCAGGCCATTGAGCAGGCACTGCGTTGCGAAGCGGCGGCGTTCGAGGCTGACAGTCGGATCAAGAACGCCGACGGCACCACCCTCAATACCCACCAGGGCTGCCGCGTCTATGGCAATAGCCATGGGTTCATTGGCGGTTATGCGTCGACCCGCCACAGCCTCAGCTGCGTGATGATCGCCGAGGCCAACGGCCAGATGCAGCGCGATTATTGGTACGACGTGAGTCGCCAGGGCACGCTGCTGGCGGATCCGGTGAGCATCGGTGTGAAAGCTGCGCAGCGGGCGGCCAGCCGCCTGGGCGCACGGCCGGTGCCGACTTGTGAAGTGCCTGTGCTGTTTTCCGCCGAGTTGGCCGGTGGGCTGTTCGGCAGCTTCCTGTCGGCGGTGTCCGGTGGCAACCTGTACCGCAAATCGTCGTTTCTGGAAGGTGCGCTGGGCCAGAAACTGTTTCCGGAATGGATGACCATCGACGAACGTCCGCACCTGATGCAGGCCATGGGCAGCTCTGCGTTCGACGGTGACGGCCTGGCGACCTATGCCAAGCCGTTCGTGGAAAACGGCGAGCTGGTGTCCTACATCCTGGGCACTTATTCGGGCCGCAAGCTCGGCATGCCGAGTACCGCCAACGCTGGCGGCGTACATAATCTGTTCGTGACCCATGGCGAGGAAGACCAGGCCGCTTTGCTGCGGCGGATG
The DNA here is from genome assembly GCF_001269755.1 of Pseudomonas sp. Q12-87. Taxonomy (NCBI): domain Bacteria; kingdom Pseudomonadati; phylum Pseudomonadota; class Gammaproteobacteria; order Pseudomonadales; family Pseudomonadaceae; genus Pseudomonas; species Pseudomonas sp. Q12-87. The sequence goes on from NZ_LHVI01000007.1 coordinate 33,305, forward strand.
GGGCGAGGCCTGCTGGTGACCGAACTGATGGGCCATGGTCTGAACATGGTCACTGGTGACTATTCCCGTGGTGCGGCGGGATTCTGGGTCGAGAACGGCGAAATCCAGTTCCCGGTCCAGGAAGTGACCATCGCTGGCAACATGCGCGACATGTTCAAGCAGATCGTGGCCGTGGGCAACGACTTGGAGCTGCGCAGCAACATCCGCACCGGTTCGGTGCTGATCGAGCGAATGACGGTGGCGGGTAGCTGACGTTGAATCGCGGTTAAAAGGCGCGTCATCCTAGCGGGTGACGCGCTTTTTTTATGTTTGAGGAACCCCTGTGGCGAGGGAGCTTGCTCCCGCTCGGCTGCGCAGCAGCCGCAAGAATCTCAACAACAGCGAAAGACATGAAGGCCCTGATAGACGGGGTCTGCTTCGCAGACCAGCGGGAGCAAGCTCCCTCGCCGCGGTGGGGGCTATTCGCCCTCGTCGAAATAGTTGTTGATCAGCGCCACCAGGGCATCCAGCGCCTCCTGGGCCTGTTCGCCTTCGGTTTCGAGATGGATCTTGGTGCCTTTTCCGGCCGCGAGCATCATCATCGCCATGATGCTTTTGCCATCGATCAGGCTCTCAGGGCTGCGCCCAACCCTTATCTTGGTCTCCGGGAACTTGCCCGCTACGCCAACGAACTTGGCCGATGCCCGGGCATGCAGGCCCAGCTTGTTGATGATTTCAATTTCCCGAGCAGGCATCGCGATGTGAATCCTTTAGCTGAGGTCGCGGTGGCGAACCTGGACATTCTTCAGGGATTGTTGCAGGAGCTGACCCAGGCGTTCGGTCAGGTAGACAGAGCGGTGATGGCCACCGGTACAGCCGATGGCAATGGTGACATAGGCGCGGTTGCTCGCGGCAAAGCGAGGCAGCCATTTGAGCAGGTAGCTGGAAATATCCTGGTACATCTCCTCGACATCCGGCTGTGCGGCCAGGTAGTCGATCACCGGCTGGTCGAGCCCGGACTGCTCGCGCAATTCCGGCTTCCAGTAGGGATTGGGCAGGCAGCGCACATCGAACACCAGGTCGGCGTCTACCGGCATGCCGCGCTTGAACCCGAACGACTCCACCAAGAATGCCGTGCCCGGCTCCGGCTGGTTCAGCAGGCGCAACTTGATCGTGTCGCGCAATTGATACAGGTTCAGGTGCGTGGTGTTGACCTTCAGGTCCGCAAGGTCGGCGATGGGCCCGAGCAATTGGCTTTCGTCGTCGATGGCTTCGGCCAGGGAGCGATTGGCATTGCTCAGTGGGTGACGCCGGCGGGTTTCGGAGAAGCGCTTGAGCAGTGTTTCTTCATCGGCGTCCAGATAAAGCACATCGCATTGGATGTGCCGGCTGCGCACTTCTTCCAGCAGCTCGGGAAACCGCGACAAATGGCTTGGCAGGTTGCGCGCATCGATGGAGACAGCCACCAGCGGCTGCGCCAGCTCGGTATGGATCAGGGCGCGCTCGGCCAGTTCCGGCAGCAGGCCGGCGGGCAGGTTATCGATGCAATAGTAGCCACTGTCCTCAAGCACGTTGAGGGCCGTGCTTTTACCGGAGCCGGAGCGGCCACTGACGATGATCATGCGCATTGTTAATGACCGTTCTGCTCGTCCAGGACTACCTGATACAAGGCTTCGTTGCTCGGTGCGCTGCGCAGTTTTTCGCGCACTTCCTTGCGGTCCAGCATGCTGGCGATCTGGCGCAGCAGCTCAAGATGCGCATCGGTCGCCGCTTCCGGAACCAGCAATACGAACAGCAGGTCGACCGGTGCGCCGTCGATGGCGTCGAAATCTATGGCGGCTTCAAGGTGCAACAGTGCGCTGATTGGCGCGGCACAGCCCTTGAGGCGGCAGTGAGGAATGGCGATGCCGTTGCCAAAACCGGTGGAACCGAGTTTTTCACGGGCAACCAGGGCCTCGAAGACGTCCTGCATTTCCAGATCCGGCACTTCGCGGTGGATCAGGTTGGCGATTTGTTCGAGGGCTTTCTTTTTACTGCCACCCGGCGCGTTCACCATGGAACGGCCGGGGGTCAGGATGGATTCTAGTCGGATCATGGATTGGGGGGGTTAACGACCGGTTGCGCCCTGAAGGAGGCTCTGGGTCTTTTCCTTATGCTTTTTGAGTTGGCGATCCAGCTTGTCGGTCAGCAGGTCAATTGCGGCATACATGTCTGTGTGCTCCGCGTTGGCAACCACCTCTCCGCCGGGAATATGCAACGTGGCTTCGATTTTCTGCAGCAGCTTCTCGACGTTCATCGTGACTTGCACGTTGGTGATCTTGTCGAAATGCCTCTCCAAACGGTCGAGTTTTTCGCCGATGTAGGTGCGCAGGGGTTCGGTCACTTCCAGTTGGTGTCCACTGATGTTGACTTGCATACAGCTTCTCCTTCGTTGCCAGTGCATAAAGCGGCAGGCAGAAATGCCTGCCACTGGAACGCTGTGGCGTGGCCTGTTACATCAACCGCTTGCGTTCGCTCGAAGGTGCGATCCCGAGGGACTCGCGGTATTTGGCGACGGTACGGCGGGCCACCTGAATGCCTTGTGCCTCCAGTAAACCAGCGATCTTGCTGTCACTCAACGGCTTTTTCTGATTTTCCGCGGCCACCAGTTTTTTGATGATCGCGCGGATGGCCGTGGACGAGCATTCGCCGCCTTCGGAGGTGCTGACGTGGCTGGAGAAAAAGTATTTCAATTCATAGATGCCCCGTGGGGTATGCATGAATTTCTGCGTGGTTACCCGGGAAATCGTCGACTCGTGCATGCCCACTGCTTCGGCAATGTCATGCAGGACCAACGGTTTCATCGCTTCGTCGCCATACTCCAGGAAGCCGCGCTGGTGCTCGACGATCTGGGTGGCCACTTTCATCAGGGTTTCGTTACGGCTTTGCAGGCTCTTGATGAACCAGCGCGCTTCCTGCAACTGGTTGCGCATGAAGGTGTTGTCGGCGCTGGTGTCGGCGCGTCGAACGAAACCGGCGTACTGGGCGTTGACCCGCAGCTTGGGCACCGATTCCTGGTTCAGCTCCACCAGCCAGCGGTCGTTGTGCTTGCGCACGATCACGTCGGGCACCACGTATTCGGGTTCGGTGGATTCGATCTGCGAGCCGGGGCGCGGGTTGAGGCTCTGGACCAGCTCGATGACCTGGCGCAGCTCATCTTCCTTGAGCTTCATGCGGCGCATCAGTTGGCTGTAGTCGCGACCGCCGAGCAGGTCGATGTAGTCGGTGACCAGCCGCTTGGCTTCGGCCAGCCAAGGCGTCTTGACAGATAGCTGGCGCAATTGCAGCAGCAGGCATTCGCCCAGGTTGCGAGCGCCGATGCCGGCCGGTTCGAACTGCTGGATGCGATGCAGGACAGCCTCGATTTCGTCCAGCTCGATGTCCAGCTCAGGATCGAAGGCTTCGAGGATCTCTTCGAGGGTCTCGTCCAGGTAGCCCTGGTTGTTGATGCAATCGATCAGGGTGACGGCGATCAGGCGATCGGTGTCGGACATCGGCGCCAGGTTCAATTGCCACAGCAGGTGGCTTTGCAGGCTTTCGCCGGCGGATGTGCGGGTGGTGAAGTCCCACTCGTCGTCATCGCTGCTCGGCAGGCTGCTGGCGCTGGTCTGGTAGACATCTTCCCAGGCTGTGTCCACCGGAAGGTCGTTGGGGATGCGTTCGTTCCATTCGCCATCCTCGAGGTTATCCACCGTCGGGGCGGCTTCCTGGTAGGACGGTTCCGGGATTTCCGTGTTGCTCTTCTGCTCGATGTTGTCGGCCAGCGGATCGGTGTTGTCGAAATCGTCGCCTTCTTCCTGGCGTTCGAGCATCGGATTGGACTCCAGCGCCTCCTGGATTTCCTGTTGCAGGTCCAGGGTCGACAATTGGAGCAGGCGGATGGCCTGTTGCAGCTGCGGTGTCATCGTCAGCTGCTGGCCCATTCTCAAGACTAGCGATGGTTTCATGGCAGGGGCTTAACACCTTATTCGCCGGCGCACATGCGCCATCCACTACAGGGCGCCGAAGCGCCAAACTTAAGCAAATTATATGCCTGAAACTGAAGTGTTTGCCTAGGGCGTCGCCATAATAAATTAGCGACGCCCGGGTGATTTGCCAGACACTTTGCGCTTACAGGCGGAACTCATGGCCCAAGTACACTTCCTTGACCAGGTCATTGGCCAGGATGGCCGCGGAATCGCCTTCGGCGATCAGTTGGCCATCATTGACGATATAGGCGGTTTCGCAGATATCCAGGGTCTCGCGCACGTTGTGGTCGGTGATCAGCACGCCGATCCCCTTGGCCTTGAGGTGGTGGATGATCTGCTTGATGTCACCTACCGAGATCGGGTCCACGCCGGCAAACGGCTCGTCGAGCAGTATGAATTTCGGTGCGGTGGCCAGGGCGCGGGCGATTTCCACGCGACGGCGTTCGCCGCCGGACAGGCTCATGCCCAGGTTGTCCCGAATGTGGCTGATGTGGAATTCCTGCAGCAGGCTTTCCAGCTCCTGGCGACGACCGGCCTTGTCGAGTTCCTTGCGGGTCTCGAGGATGGCCATGATGTTGTCGGCCACCGACAGTTTGCGGAAGATCGACGCTTCTTGCGGCAGATAGCCGATACCGGCCTTCGCACGGCCGTGCATCGGCTGGTGGCTGACGTCCAGGTCGTCGATCAGTACGCGACCCTGATCGGCCTGGACCAGCCCGACGATCATGTAGAAACAGGTGGTCTTGCCCGCGCCGTTAGGGCCGAGCAGGCCGACGATCTGGCCGCTTTCGATGGACAGGCTGACGTCGCGCACGACCTGGCGGCTCTTGTAGCTCTTGGCCAGGTGCTGAGCTTTCAGAGTTGCCATTACTGGGCCTTCTGCTCGGTTTTCTTTTTAGGCTGGATCACCATGTCGATCCGCGGACGCTGCTCGGTCACCTTGCTGCCGGTGGCGCGACCGGCGCTGGCGAGTTTCTTGTTGGTGTCGTAGACGATTTTCTCGCCCTGGGTGACGTTGTTGTCTTTGTCGACGACCTTGGCGCGGTCGATCAGCACAACGCGGTCCTGGGAGGCGTGGTACTGGATGGTCACGCCATAACCCTGCACAGGCTTGGTATCGCCAGCGGTCTGCAACTGCTCGAAATAGGCGAGGTTGCCCACCGAGGTCACCACATCGATGTCGCCGGTCTGGGTACGGGTAATGGTCACGGTGTTGCCGGTGACCTTCATCGAGCCCTGGGTGATGATCACGTCACCTTTATAGGTGGCTACGCCGTTCTTGTCGTCCAGTTGGGCGTCGTCGGCCTGGATGCGGATAGGTTGGTCGCGGTCGGTGGGAAGAGCCCAGGCGCTCGCGCTTCCCAGTGCTGCGCCCAGACTGAGCAAAATAGGGAGGGTTTTAGCGAGCTTCATACTGTCCTCTTACGTTCGATAGCAGGTGTATCCTGCTTTCCTTCAAATACGCCTTCATTCCCGTGCCGGTCGATACACCACCGGCGCCGTCGATTCTAACGGGTTGCTCGGTCTGCGCATATTGTTGCTGCGGGAACACGGTCATGCGAGTGCTGGTGATGATGGTCGTGCGATTTTTCTCATCGGTCCGGGCAACGCGTACCGAGTCGATCAGTTCCACTTCGGTGCCGCCGGAATTGACTTCGGCGTGCTCGCTCTGCACGTGCCACGGAAACTCGGTGCCGCGGAACATGTTCAGGTCCGGCTTGGTCACCAGCGTAATATCGGTGGCCTTGACGTGGTCGACCTTGTCGGACGTCATTTCATACTGCACTTTGCCGTCAGGCAGGTATTGCAGCGTATGGGTATTGGTGGCGTACCAGTCGATTTTTTCCTCGATCTGGACCGCGGGTTGGTCGAGAAACCGTTCCGGGCTGATATTCCAGTAGCCCACCGCGGCGAAAATCGCCGCGATACAGCCAAACACCAGGATGGTGCGGATCTTTTTGCTTAGCATGATTGGCTCACAGGTACGCGGCGTTGGCCGCTTCGAGGCGGCCCTGGGCACGCAGGATCAGTTCACAGAATTCGCGGGCCGCCCCTTCGCCGCCTCGCGCCGTGGTGATGCCGTGGGCGTGTTCGCGTACGAAGCCGGCCGCGTTGGCAACCGCCATGCCCAGGCCGACACGGCGGATCACCGGCAGGTCTGGCAGGTCGTCACCCAGGTACGCCACTTGTTCATAGCTTAGGTTGAGTTGACCCAGAAGCTCGTCCAGCACCACGAGTTTGTCCTCGCGTCCCTGATAAAGGTGCGGGATGCCGAGGTTCTTCGCGCGTCGCTCCACTACCGGAGTCTTGCGGCCGCTGATGATAGCGGTTTGCACGCCGGCGGCCATCAGCATCTTGATGCCTTGGCCGTCGAGGGTGTTGAAGGTCTTGAACTCGCTGCCATCCTCGAGGAAATACAGGCGACCGTCGGTCAGCACGCCGTCCACGTCGAATACCGCCAGCTTGATGGCTTTGCCGCGTTGCAACAGGTCTTCATTCATTTACATGACTCCCGCACGCAGCAAGTCGTGCATGTTCAGGGCGCCCACCGGACGGTCTTCGTCGTCGACGACCACCAGGGCGTTGATCTTGTGGTCTTCCATGATTTTCAGGGCCTCGGCGGCGAGCATCTCGGGCCGGGCCGTCTTGCCGTGGGGTGTCATGACCTGGTCGATGGTCGCACTGTGGATATCGATGGTGCGGTCCAAGGTGCGGCGCAAGTCGCCGTCGGTGAAGATCCCGGCGAGCTTGCCATCGGCTTCGAGTACCACGGTCATGCCCAGGCCCTTGCGGGTCATTTCCATGAGCGCGTCCTTGAGCAGCGTGCCGCGCTGCACCCATGGCAACTCCTGGCCGGCATGCATCACGTTCTCGACTTTCAGCAGCAGGCGACGGCCCAGGGCGCCACCGGGATGGGAGAAGGCGAAGTCTTCGGCAGTGAACCCCCGGGCTTCCAGCAGGGCCACGGCCAGGGCATCGCCCATCACCAGGGCGGCGGTGGTGGAGGAAGTCGGCGCCAGGTTCAACGGGCACGCTTCATGCTCGACATGAACGTTGAGATTCACTTCGGCGGCCTTGGCCAGCGCGGAATCCGGATTGCCGGTGATGCTGATCAACTGGATGCCCAGGCGTTTGATCAGCGGCAGCAACGTGATGATTTCATTGGTTGAGCCTGAGTTGGACAGGGCCAGGATAACGTCGTCCCGGGTGATCATGCCCATGTCGCCGTGGCTGGCTTCGGCCGGATGGACGAAAAACGCCGTGGTGCCCGTACTCGCCAGGGTGGCGGCGATCTTGTTGCCGATATGTCCGGACTTGCCCATGCCGACCACGACCACGCGGCCCTTGCTGGCCAGAATCATCTCGCATGCGCGTACGAAATCAGCGTCGATATGGGGCAGCAAGCCTTGTACGGCTTCGAGCTCGAGGCGGATGGTACGTTGTGCCGATTGAATCAGGTCGCTGGATTGGCTCATGTCAGAAATCGTATAGCCCAATGAAAAGGCGGCGATTATAGCGGCAATGAACAATTCCCTCACGTAAGTTCGTCATGCTTTGTTCGAATGGTCCGTCAGGTCGATATAAAGTGGGCCTTTTACTGGCGAGCGGACTGAATGGGCACGGGCTTGGGCCTTGGGCGCATGGTGGTTGCAGTGATATAGTTCGCCGCTGGTTCGGGTACCCGGCGTCATCGACGTCTGTCGACTGGCCAGGGCATTCGAATGTGAGGCTGCATCGCAAGGAGTTTAGATGAGTGCCGACAACGCCTACGCGGTCGAGCTGAAGGGATTGTCCTTCAAGCGAGGGACGCGCAGCATCTTCAATGACATCGATATTCGCATTCCACGCGGCAAGGTCACCGGCATCATGGGGCCTTCCGGGTGCGGCAAGACCACGCTGCTGCGCCTGATGGGCGCACAACTGCGGCCCAGCGCCGGCGAAGTCTGGGTCAATGGCCAGAATCTTCCCGAGCTGTCGCGTAGCGACCTTTTCGATGCGCGCAAGCACATGGGCGTGCTGTTCCAGAGCGGTGCGCTGTTCACAGACCTCGACGTGTTCGAGAACGTGGCATTTCCCCTGCGGGTGCATACCGACCTGCCGGAAGAGATGATCCGCGACATCGTGCTGCTCAAGTTGCAGGCCGTCGGGCTGCGTGGCGCCATCGACCTGATGCCGGACGAGTTGTCCGGTGGCATGAAGCGTCGGGTCGCACTGGCGCGGGCGATCGCCCTCGACCCGAAGATCCTCATGTACGACGAACCCTTCGTCGGGCAGGACCCGATCGCCATGGGCGTACTCGTGCGCCTGATCCGCCTGCTCAACGATGCGCTGGGCATCACCAGCATCGTGGTATCCCACGACTTGGCCGAGACCGCCAGCATCGCGGACTACATCTACGTAGTCGGCGATGGCCAGGTGCTGGGGCAGGGGACGCCCCAGCAGTTGCAGGATTCGGACAACCCGCGCATTCGCCAATTCATGAAGGGTGATCCGGACGGGCCGGTGGCGTTCCATTTTCCGGCCACGGATTACCGTACCGATCTGTTGGGGAAGCGCTGATGCGCAAAAAATCATTGTTGGAAAGAATTCGTCTGTTCGGCCGTTCCGGCATCGACGTAGTGGCGGTGCTGGGCCGCTCCTCGTTGTTCCTGATGCACGCATTGCTCGGGCGCAGCTCGACCGGTGGCGGTTTTGGCCTGCTGGTCAAGCAGTTGCATTCGGTGGGCGTGATGTCCCTGGTGATCATCGTCGTCTCGGGGATTTTCATCGGCATGGTGCTGGCGCTGCAGGGCTTCAGCATCTTGTCCAGCTACGGTTCGGAGCAGGCGGTCGGGCAGATGGTTGCGCTGACACTGTTGCGTGAGCTCGGGCCCGTGGTCACCGCGCTGCTGTTCGCCGGGCGTGCCGGTTCGGCGCTGACGGCCGAAATCGGTAACATGAAATCCACCGAACAGTTGTCCAGCCTGGAAATGATCGGTGTCGACCCGCTTAAATACATCGTTGCCCCACGCCTGTGGGCCGGTTTCATTTCCCTACCGGTGCTGGCGATGATCTTCAGCGTCGTCGGGATCTGGGGAGGCTCGTGGGTGGCCGTCGACTGGCTGGGGGTCTATGAAGGCTCCTACTGGTCCAACATGCAGAACAGCGTCGACTTTCTCGACGATGTGCTCAATGGCGTGATCAAGAGTGCCGTATTCGCCTTCGTGGTGACCTGGATCGCCGTGTTTCAAGGCTATGACTGTGAGCCCACGTCAGAGGGGATCAGCCGTGCCACCACCAAGACCGTGGTATACGCCTCGCTGGCGGTCCTGGGCCTTGACTTTATTCTGACCGCCTTGATGTTTGGAGATTTCTGATGCAAAACCGCACCCTGGAAATCGGTGTCGGCCTTTTCCTGCTGGCTGGCATCCTGGCTTTGCTGCTGCTGGCCCTGCGGGTCAGTGGACTGGCGCCGACCGCGAGCACCGATACTTATAAACTTTACGCCAACTTCGACAATATCGCCGGTTTGACGGTCAGAGCCAAGGTGACGATGGCTGGTGTCACTATCGGCAAGGTCACGGCAATCGATCTGAATCGCGAGGACTTTACCGGTCGGGTGACGCTGCAGTTGGAAAAGCGCGTGGATAACCTGCCAACCGATTCCACTGCATCTATCCTCACGGCTGGGCTGCTGGGTGAGAAATACATCGGCATCAGCGTGGGTGGGGAAGACACCGTGCTCAAGGACGGTGGGGTGATCCACGACACGCAGTCATCGCTGGTGCTTGAGGACCTGATCGGTAAATTCCTGCTCAATACCGTTAGCAAAGACGCCAAATGAGGAGCTTTTGAATGATCTCTATCTTGCGACGTAGCCTGTTGGTGTTGCTTGCGGCGCTGCCGCTGATGGCTAGCGCCGTGGCTGCGCCTTCGGCACACGACATCATCCAGGACACGACGACCCGGTTGTTGGCGGACCTTGCCTCCAATAAAGAGAAGTACAAGCAGGACCCAAGCGCGTTCTATGACGCGCTGAACGGTATTGTCGGTCCCGTGGTGGATGCCGACGGCATCTCCAAGAGCATCATGACCGTCAAGTATTCACGCAAGGCAACCCCAGCGCAGATGACGCGTTTCCAGGAAAACTTCAAGCGCAGCCTGATGCAGTTCTATGGCAATGCCTTGCTCGAGTACAACAACCAGGGCATCACCGTTTCGCCGGCCAAGGACGAAAGCGGTACCCGTACCAGCGTCGACATGCAGGTCAAGGGCAACAATGGCGCGGTCTACCCTGTTTCCTACACGCTCGAGAAAATCAACGACGAGTGGAAAGTGCGCAACGTGATCATCAATGGCATCAACATCGGCAAGCTGTTCCGTGATCAGTTCGCCGACGCCATGCAGCGCAACGGCAACAACCTGGACAAGACCATCGACGGTTGGGCCGGTGAAGTCGCCAAGGCCAAGGAAGTCACCGAAGAAGCCAAAGAGAAGCAGGAACAATGACCGAGTCGGCCGTTCGTCTGGGCGAGGCTGGCGAGCTGCTGGTCAGCGGTGTGCTGGACTATCGCACCGGCCCGGCGCTGCGCAAGCAGGGCCAGGCGCTGATCAAGTCCGTCAGTGCCGCGCAGGTGGTCATCGACTGCTCGGCGGTGCAGAAGTCCAGCAGCGTCGGCTTGTCGTTGCTGCTGTGTTTCATGCGGGACGCCAAGGCGGCCGGCAAGACGTGGAGCATCCGTGGGATGCCCGAAGACATGCGCGAAATAGCCCAGGTCAGCGAACTGACCGAGCTGCTGGCGCACCCCTGACCCACATCCTTGGGAAAGCCCCCCGTCAGAGTCCTGCTTTGCGGGGTTCGCAGGCCCGGGGCTTTTTTGTATGATGTGCGACCCGCGCGCACAGGGCGCCGATTGAGGTTGAGCATGCAGGCTGTAGAAGTGAAGAGCTTTCTTGAAGGAAAGCTGCCTGATACTCAGGTGGAAGTTGAAGGCGAAGGCTGCAATTTTCAGCTGAACGTGATTAGCGATGACCTGGCGGCATTGAGCCCGGTCAAGCGTCAGCAGAGCATCTATGCCCATTTGAACCCATGGATCGCCGATGGCAGCATCCACGCGGTCACTATGAAATTTTTCAGCCGCGCGGCTTGGGCCGAGCGCACCTGAGCCCAAGGGCCTCGAGATTCTTATGGATAAACTGATTATTACCGGCGGCGCTCGTCTTGATGGCGAGATCCGTATTTCCGGGGCAAAGAACTCCGCCCTGCCGATCCTGGCCGCAACCCTGCTGTGCGATGGCCCGGTGACCGTGGCCAACCTGCCGCACCTGCACGACATCACCACGATGATCGAGCTGTTCGGCCGCATGGGCATCGAGCCTGTGATCGACGAGAAGCTCAGCGTCGAAATCGATCCGCGCACCATCAAGACCTTGATCGCCCCGTACGAGCTGGTGAAAACCATGCGCGCATCGATCCTGGTGCTGGGTCCGATGGTTGCCCGTTTCGGTGAAGCCGAAGTCGCATTGCCTGGCGGCTGCGCCATTGGCTCGCGTCCGGTGGACTTGCACATTCGTGGCCTGGAAGCCATGGGCGCGATCATCGACGTCGAAGGCGGCTACATCAAGGCCAAGGCACCTGAAGGTGGCTTGCGCGGCGCGAACTTCTTCTTCGATACCGTCAGCGTGACCGGTACCGAGAACATCATGATGGCTGCTGCATTGGCCAAGGGCCGCAGCGTGCTGCAAAACGCCGCGCGCGAGCCTGAAGTGGTCGACCTGGCGAACTTCCTGATCGCCATGGGTGCCAAGATCACTGGCGCCGGTACCGACACCATCACCATCGATGGCGTCGAGCGCCTGCATTCGGCCACCTACAAGGTGATGCCGGACCGGATCGAAACCGGCACCTATCTGGTGGCCGCTGCCGTCACCGGTGGCCGCGTCAAGGTCAAGGACACCGACCCAACCATCCTTGAAGCTGTCCTGGAGAAACTCAAGGAAGCCGGTGCCGAAGTCACCTGCGGCGAAGATTGGATCGAAGTGAACATGCACGGCAAGCGGCCCAAGGCCGTCAACGTGCGAACCGCTCCGTACCCGGCGTTCCCGACCGACATGCAGGCCCAGTTCATCTCCCTCAACGCCATTGCCGAAGGCACAGGCGCGGTGATCGAGACGATCTTCGAAAACCGTTTCATGCACGTCTACGAGCTGCACCGCATGGGCGCCAAGATCCAGGTCGAAGGCAACACCGCCATCGTGACCGGCACCGAGAAGCTCAAGGGCGCGCCAGTGATGGCTACCGACCTGCGGGCCTCGGCCAGCCTGGTGATCTCGGCCCTGGTTGCCGAAGGCGATACCCTGATCGACCGCATCTATCACATTGACCGTGGCTACGAGTGCATCGAAGAGAAACTGCAGATGCTCGGCGCCAAGATCCGCCGCGTGCCCGGCTAGTTCCGGCTGCCTGGACGCAGGGAGGCGTCCACCGATTTGTTTCGATCGAGGGTGGTTACACCCTCGATGTGTGTCCGGCGCCGCTTGCGCCCGGGCATGAGTACCTTGATAAGGACTGACGTTTCCCATGTTGACCATCGCACTGTCCAAGGGCCGCATCCTTGACGACACCCTGCCGCTTCTGGCTGAAGCGGGCATCGTGCCGACCGAGAATCCGGACAAGAGCCGCAAGCTGATCATCCCCACGACCCAAGCCGACGTGCGCTTGCTGATCGTGCGTGCCACCGATGTGCCGACCTACGTGGAACATGGCGCCGCCGACCTGGGCGTTGCCGGCAAGGACGTGCTGATGGAATACGGCGGCCAGGGCCTGTACGAGCCCCTGGACCTGCAGATCGCCCGCTGCAAGCTGATGACCGCCGGTAAAGTCGGCGCGCCGGAGCCCAAGGGCCGGCTGCGCGTGGCGACCAAGTTCGTCAACATTGCCAAGCGTTACTACGCCGAGCAGGGTCGTCAGGTCGATATCATCAAGTTGTACGGTTCGATGGAGCTGGCGCCGCTGATCGGCCTGGCGGACAAGATCATCGACGTAGTCGACACCGGCAATACCTTGCGGGCCAATGGCCTGGAGCCCCAGGATTTCATCGCCGACATCACCTCCCGGCTGATCGTCAACAAAGCCTCGATGAAAATGCAGCACGCCCGTATCCAGGCGCTGATCGATACCCTGCGCAAGGCAGTGGAATCGCGACACCGCGGCTGATTCACCTGCGCGACCTTGAGTCGCGCCCGTCTATCCGCGTCATAGCCAATTTTCTCAGGTGCCCACGCGAATGGACTGGTAGCTTAGGGCGCCTGAGCATTTGCCATTAATGAGGCCCTCGCTATGACCGCTCCCACCTCGATTCGCCGACTCAACGCTGCCGACCCGGATTTCGCGCATCATCTGGATCATCTGCTGAGCTGGGAAAGTGTGTCTGACGACTCGGTCAATCAGCGGGTGTTGGAGATCATCAAGGCTGTGCGCGAGCGTGGCGATGACGCCCTGGTGGAATTCACCCAGAAATTCGATGGCCTGCAAGTGGCATCCATGGCCGACCTGATCCTGCCGCGCGAGCGCCTGGAACTGGCCCTGACCCGGATCACCGTGCCCCAGCGCGAAGCCCTGGAAAAAGCCGCTTCCCGGGTGCGCGACTATCACGAACGGCAGAAACAGGACTCCTGGAGCTACACCGAAGCCGACGGCACGGTGCTGGGCCAGAAGGTTACGCCGCTGGACCGCGCCGGCCTCTACGTGCCCGGTGGCAAAGCGTCCTATCCGTCCTCGGTATTGATGAACGCGATCCCGGCCAAGGTTGCCGGCGTGACCGAAGTGGTCATGGTCGTCCCGACGCCGCGTGGCGAGATCAATGAACTGGTGCTGGCCGCCGCGTGCATCGCTGGCGTGGACCGGGTGTTCACCATCGGCGGCGCCCAGGCCGTGGCCGCGCTGGCCTATGGCACACAAAGCGTGCCACGGGTCGACAAGGTGGTCGGGCCGGGCAACATCTATGTTGCCACTGCCAAGCGTCACGTGTTTGGCCAGGTTGGCATCGACATGATCGCCGGCCCTTCGGAAATCCTCGTGGTATGCGACGGCCTGACCGACCCGGACTGGATCGCCATGGACCTGTTTTCCCAGGCCGAGCACGACGAAGACGCCCAGGCGATCCTGGTCAGCCCGGACGCAGAGTTCCTCGACAAGGTCGCCGCCAGCATCGACAAGCTGCTGCCGACCATGGACCGCGCCGAGATCATCAACACCTCGATCAACGGCCGTGGCGCGCTGATCAAGGTCGATGACATGGCACAGGCCATCGAAGTCGCCAACCGGATCGCGCCGGAACACCTGGAGTTGTCGGTCGCCGATCCGCAAGCCTGGCTGCCACAGATCCGCCACGCCGGTGCGATCTTCATGGGCCGCCACACCAGCGAAGCCCTGGGCGATTACTGCGCAGGGCCCAACCACGTATTGCCGACTTCCGGGACCGCGCGCTTCTCGTCGCCGCTGGGGGTGTATGACTTCCAGAAACGTTCGTCGATCATCTTCTGCTCCGAACAAGGCGCGTCGGAACTGGGCAAGACCGCGTCCGTGCTGGCCCGTGGCGAATCGCTGAGCGCCCACGCCCGCAGCGCTGAATACCGCATTCTTGACGATGAAGGACAGGGGAACTGATATGAGTAAATTCTGGAGCCCGTTCGTCAAGAACCTGGTGCCCTACGTGCCGGGCGAACAGCCGAAGCTGAGCCGCCTGGTCAAGCTCAACACCAACGAGAACCCTTACGGGCCATCGCCCAAGGCGCTCGCGGCGATGCAGGCCGAGCTGAACGACAACCTGCGCCTGTACCCGGACCCCAACAGCGACCTGCTGAAAAACGCAGTGGCCGGTTATTACGGCGTGCAGAGCAACCAGGTATTCCTGGGCAATGGTTCGGATGAAGTGTTGGCGCACATTTTCCATGGCCTGCTGCAACACGATAAGCCGCTGCTGTTCCCGGACATCAGCTACAGCTTCTATCCGGTGTATTGCGGGTTGTACGGCATCCCATTCGATGCGGTGCCGCTGGATGAGCAATTCCGCATCGATCTGGCGGACTATGCCAAGCCGAACGGCGGGATCATCTTCCCCAACCCGAACGCGCCAACCGGTTGCCTGCTGGCGCTGGAGGCCGTGGAGCAGATGCTCAAGGCCAGCCCGGATTCGGTGGTGGTGGTCGACGAGGCCTATATCGATTTTGGCGGCGAGACGGCCATCACCCTGGTGGATCGTTACCCGAACCTGCTGGTGACCCAGACCTTGTCCAAGTCCCGCTCGCTGGCAGGGCTGCGAGTGGGCCTGGCGGTCGGCCATCCGGACCTGATCGAAGCGCTGGAGCGAATCAAGAACAGCTTCAACTCCTATCCGCTGGATCGCCTGGCAAACGTCGGCGGCGCGGCGGCGTTCGATGATCGTGAGCATTTCGACAAGACCTGCCGGCTGGTCATCGAGCACCGAGAATGGGTCGTGGCGCAGCTACAGGCTAAGGGCTTTGAAGTGCTGCCTTCAGCGGCCAATTTCATCTTCGCCCGTCACCCCCGGCACGATGCGGCAGCCTTGGCGGCGAAACTGCGGGAGCAGGGCGTGATCGTGCGTCACTTCAAGCAGGAACGAATCGCGCAATTCCTGCGGATCAGCATCGGCACGCCAGAGCAGAATCAGGCGCTGATCGAAGCCCTGGGCGAGCTCTAAAGCCTGGCGCTGAAGCTGTGGGAGCGGGCTTGCCCGCGAATGCGTAGTGTCAGTCGATATCTCTTCGCTTGATCCACTGCATTCGCGAGCAAGCCCGCTCCCACAGGTTTAGAGGCGTCTTTGGCTCTACTCTTCTTCCTTGGCCGCAACCGGCGCCGGCGGTGGACGCAGGCCGATTTCAGCGGTGAGCTTGAGTTCCTTGCCGTTGCGCATGACCTGGATCGTGACCTTGTCGGTGGGCTTGATCCGCGCCACCTGGTTCATCGAACGGCGCCCATCGCCGGCGGGTTCGCCGTCGATGCTCAAGATCACGTCGCCCAGTTGCAAACCGGCCTTCTGCGCCGGGCCGTCGCGGAAAATCCCCGCGACCACGATTCCCGGGCGCCCGGACAGGCCGAAGGACTCCGCCAGCTCCTGGGTCAGCGGCTGGACTTCGATGCCCAGCCAGCCGCGAATCACCTGGCCGTGTTCGATGATGGACTTCATCACTTCCATCGCCAGCTTCACCGGAATGGCAAAACCGATGCCCTGGCTGCCGCCGGACTTGGAGAAGATCGCCGTGTTGATCCCGGTGAGGTTGCCATTGGCATCCACCAGCGCGCCGCCAGAGTTGCCGGGGTTGATGGCGGCATCGGTCTGGATGAAGTCTTCGTAGTTGTTCAGGCCCAACTGGTTGCGCCCGGTGGCGCTGATGATGCCCATGGTCACGGTCTGGCCGACACCGAACGGGTTACCGATGGCCAAGGCAACATCGCCGATGCGGATGCTGTCGGAGCGGCCGATGGTGATGGCTGGCAGGTTCTTCAAATCGATCTTGAGTACCGCGAGGTCGGTTTCCGGGTCACTTCCGATCACGCGGGCCAGGGTTTCGCGGCCATCCTTGAGGGCAACCACGATCTGGTCGGCACCGGCGGTGACGTGGTTGTTGGTCAGGATATAACCTTCCGGGCTCATGATCACGCCCGAACCCAGGCTCGATTCCATGCGCTTCTGCTTGGGCGAGTTGTCACCGAAGAAGCGGCGGAACTGCGGATCTTCGAACAGCGGATGGCTGGGCTTGTTGATGACCTTGGTGGTGTACAGGTTCACCACGGCCGGGGCGGCGGTCGTCACCGCGTCGGCATAGGACACGGGACCCTGCTGCACGGCCTTGGTTTGCGGGGCCTGTTGCAGATTGACGTCGAGGCTCGGCAAGCCCACCCATTCGGGGTAGCGCTGGATAATCAGTAGAGCGACAAGCACGCCAGCCAACAGCGGCCAGCCGGAAAAACGCAGCGCCTTGAGCATTAAGCACGTCCTACAAAGGTTGCAGGCGGTATGAGACCGCCCATAATGACGCGCATTATACGAGGCCGCACGCGCCTCTGAACGGGATTATTTAGGAGTCTTTTCATGGCCGTCGCCCTGAGCACCCTGGTCGAAGAAGCGGATCGTTACCTGGCAAGCGGCCGGATCGCAGATTATTGCCCCAACGGCCTGCAGGTCGAAGGCGCGCCACAGGTGACGCGCATTGTCAGTGGTGTCACCGCCAGCCAGGCGTTGCTCGATGCCGCGGTCGCGGCCGAGGCCGACCTGGTGCTGGTGCACCATGGTTATTTCTGGAAGGGCGAGAACCCTTGTGTCACCGGGATGAAACAGCGTCGGCTGAAAACCTTGCTCAAGCACGACATCAGCCTGCTGGCCTATCATCTGCCGCTGGATTTGCACCCTGAGGTGGGTAACAACGTGCAATTGGCCCGTCAGTTGGACATCACCGTCGAGGGCCCGCTGGATCCGGAAAATCCCAAGGTCGTCGGCCTGGTCGGCTCCCTGTCGGAACCGATGACTCCTCGGGATTTCGCCCGCAAGGTCCAGGAGGCGATGGGGCGCGAGCCGCTGCTGATCGAAGGTGAACAGATGATCCGTCGGGTCGGCTGGTGCACGGGCGGCGGCCAGGGTTATATCGACCAGGCGGTGTTGGCCGGCGTTGATCTCTACCTCAGCGGCGAAGCCTCGGAGCAGACGTTCCACAGCGCCCGGGAAAACGGCATCAGCTTCATCGCCGCCGGGCACCATGCGACTGAACGCTACGGCGTGCAGGCGCTGGGTGATTACCTGGCGCGACGGTTTGCCTTGGAACATATCTTTATCGATTGTCCGAATCCCATTTAGACACTGTGAACCCTGTGGGAGTGGGCTTGCTCGCGAATGCAATGGCTCAGTCAACATTTATGCAACTGAACTACCGCATTCGCGAGCAAGCCCGCTCCCACAATAAGCATGCTCACAAAGATGGATATGGGCCCGAACCACCGGGCATATCCATATGCTGTTTCGATCTAGTTGGCGCCCTGAATAGAAGAGGTCGCTGTGCTAGGATTCCCCGCTCGAACACGGCCCGCTGGCCGTTCATAAGAAAGTTTTCGTGAGTAGCCATGGTCGACAAACTGACGCATCTGAAACAGCTGGAGGCGGAAAGCATCCACATCATCCGCGAGGTGGCCGCCGAGTTCGATAACCCGGTGATGCTGTACTCCATCGGTAAAGACTCCGCCGTGATGCTGCACCTGGCACGCAAGGCGTTCTTCCCGGGCAAGCTGCCGTTTCCGGTGATGCACGTCGACACCCGCTGGAAGTTCCAGGAAATGTACAAGTTCCGCGACCGCATGGTCGAGGAGCTGGGCCTGGACCTGATCACCCATGTGAACCCGGACGGCGTGGCGCAGGGCATCAACCCTTTCACCCACGGCAGTGCCAAGCACACCGATATCATGAAGACCGAAGGCCTCAAGCAGGCCTTGGATAAATATGGTTTCGACGCCGCGTTCGGCGGTGCCCGCCGCGATGAAGAGAAATCCCGCGCCAAGGAGCGCGTGTACTCGTTCCGCGACAGCAAGCACCGCTGGGACCCGAAAAACCAGCGCCCTGAGCTGTGGAATGTCTACAACGGCAAGGTCAACAAGGGCGAGTCGATCCGTGTGTTCCCGTTGTCGAACTGGACCGAGCTGGATATCTGGCAGTACATCTACCTCGAAGGCATCCCGATCGTGCCGCTGTATTTTGCTGCTGAACGCGAAGTGATCGAGAAGAATGGCACGCTGATCATGATCGACGACGAGCGCATCCTCGAGCACCTGTCGGACGAAGACAAAGCCCGTATCGTCAAGAAGAAAGTGCGTTTCCGTACCCTTGGCTGCTACCCGTTGACGGGCGCGGTGGAGTCCGAGGCCGAAAGCCTGACGGACATCATCCAGGAAATGCTCCTGACGCGAACTTCCGAGCGCCAGGGCCGGGTCATCGATCACGATGGCGCAGGCTCGATGGAAGATAAAAAACGTCAAGGTTATTTCTAAGGGGTTGTCATGTCGCATCAGTCTGATTTGATCAGCGAGGACATCCTCGCCTACCTGGGCCAGCACGAGCGTAAAGAGCTGCTGCGTTTCCTGACCTGCGGTAACGTCGACGACGGCAAGAGCACCCTGATCGGGCGCTTGCTGCACGACTCCAAAATGATCTACGAAGATCACCTGGAAGCCATCACCCGCGATTCGAAGAAAGTCGGCACCACCGGTGACGACATCGACCTGGCGTTGCTGGTCGACGGCCTGCAGGCCGAGCGCGAACAAGGCATCACCATCGATGTCGCGTACCGCTATTTCTCCACCGCCAAACGCAAGTTCATCATCGCCGACACGCCCGGCCATGAGCAGTACACCCGCAACATGGCCACCGGTGCCTCCACCTGTGACCTGGCGATCATCCTGGTGGACGCCCGCTACGGTGTGCAGACCCAGACCCGTCGCCACAGCTTCATCGCCTCGTTGCTGGGCATCAAGCACATCGTCGTCGCCATCAACAAGATGGATTTGAAAGGCTTCGACCAGGGCGTGTTCGAGTCGATCAAGGCCGACTACCTGAAGTTCGCCGAAGGCTTGAAGATGCAGCCCACCAGCATGCACTTCGTGCCGATGTCTGCCCTCAAGGGCGACAACGTGGTGAACAAGTCCGAGCGCTCGCCGTGGTATACCGGCCAGTCGCTGATGGAAATCCTTGAGACGGTGGAAGTGGCGGGCGACCGTAACTTCACCGACCTGCGTTTCCCGGTGCAGTACGTCAACCGTCCGAACCTGAACTTCCGCGGTTTCGCCGGCACTCTCGCCAGCGGCATCGTGCACAAGGGCGACGAAGTGGTGGTATTGCCGTCGGGCAAGAGCAGCCGCGTCAAATCCATCGTCACCTTCGAAGGCGAGCTGGAACACGCCGGCCCAGGCCAGGCGGTGACGCTGACCATGGAAGACGAGATCGACATCTCCCGGGGCGACCTGCTGGTGCATGCCGACAACGTGCCGCCGGTCACCGACAGCTTCGAAGCGATGCTGGTGTGGATGGCTGAAGAGCCGATGCTGCCGGGCAAGAAGTACGACATCAAGCGCGCCACCAGCTACGTGCCGGGTTCGATTGCCAGCATCGTCAACAAGGTCGACGTGAACACCTTGGAAGAAGGGCCGGCCAGCGCGTTGCAGCTCAATGAAATCGGCAAGGTGAAGATCGCGCTCGATGCGCCAATCGCCCTGGACGGTTACGAGAGCAACCGCACCACCGGCGCGTTCATCATCATCGACCGTTTGACCAACGGTACGGTCGGCGCCGGCATGATCGTCGCCCAGCCTTTGGCCCATGGCAGCAGCACGCACCACGGCAAACTGGCCCATGTATCGGTGGAAGAACGCGCCCAGCGCTTCGGCCAGCAACCGGCCACGGTCCTGTTCAGTGGCCTGTCGGGCGCTGGCAAAAGCACCCTGGCCTATGCGGTTGAACGCAAGTTGTTCGATTCGGGCCGTGCGGTATTTGTGCTCGATGGCCAGAACCTGCGCCATGACCTGAACAAGGGCCTGCCTCAGGACCGCGCCGGGCGTACCGAGAACTGGCGCCGTGCGGCTCATGTCGCCCGCCAGTTCAACGAAGCCGGCCTGCTGACCCTCGCCGCGTTTGTCGCCCCGGATGCCGAAGGGCGCGAACAGGCCAAGGCGCTGATCGGCAAGGAACGCTTGCTGACGGTCTACGTCCAGGCCTCGCCGACGGTATGCGCCCAGCGTGATCCGCAAGGCTTGTATGCCGCTGCCGGCGACAACATCCCGGGCGAGTCCTTCCCGTACGATGTGCCGCTGGATGCCGATCTGGTGATCGACACCCAGTCGCTGACCCTGGAAGAAAGCGTCAAGCAGGTGCTGGATCTGCTGCGCAAGCGTGGGGCGATCTAAGCAAGGCAGCTGTAAATAAAAAGCCCGCAGGTGAGTGATCATCGGCGGGCTTTTTCATTTCCAGAGAGCCACTCGGTCTACTGTGGGAGCGGGCTTGCTCGCGAAGACGGTGGAGCATCCAACGTCTTTACGAGCTGATACACCGCTTTCGCGAGCAAGCCCGCTCCCACAGGGGATTAACGGTGGTCTGGGTATTCGCGGTGCATCTGCTCAAGCAACGCATCCTTGTCCTGCCACAACTGGTTGATCCAGCCCTGGAACTCCAGGCGATACGTGCCGTCCTGGTCGTAGTTTCTGCCGACGAATTGCGGCGGGATCTTCAGTTCCTGGAAATGCACCACCACCTCTCCCACGTTGCCGCAGAGCAGGTCCCAGTATCCCGGACGACCGCCCGGATAATGCATCGTCACGTTGATGATCGATTCCAGTTGCTCGCCCATGGCATCGAGCACGAACGCTATGCCGCCGGCCTTGGGCTTGAGCAGGTAGCGAAACGGTGATTGCTGCTGGGCATGCTTGGCTTCAGTGAAACGCGTGCCTTCGACAAAGTTGAAAATACCGACTGGGTTGTTGCGAAACTTCGCACAGGTCTTGCGGGTGGTTTCGAGATCCTTGCCTTTCTTTTCCGGGTGCTTTTCCAAGTAGGCCTTGGAGTAGCGCTTCATGAATGGAAACCCCAGCGCCCACCAGGCCAGGCCGATGATTGGCACCCAGATCAGTTCCTGCTTGAGAAAGAACTTCAACGGGCGGATGCGCCGGTTCAGCACGTACTGCAACACCATGATGTCGACCCAGCTCTGGTGGTTGCTGGTGATCAGGTAGGAATGCTGATAGTCCAGGCCCTCCAGGCCGCTGAGGTGCCAGCGGGTGCGGCGCAGCAGGTTCATCCAGCCCTTGTTGTTGCTGATCCAGGCTTCGTGGATGTGGCTCATCAGCCAGTCGGTGAGGCGCTGGGCGGCAGGGAAGGGCAGTAACAACTTGAAGATCGCCACGATGAACAGCGGCGTGCAGCAGGCGATGGTGTTCAGCGCCAAGAGCAGCGAGGCAATGACGCCGCGCAGGGGAGCAGGCAGGAAATCGAGCATTTAAATATCCATGGGGCGGTTGGCGGCTTGGATCGCGGTCAGGGCGATGGTGTACACGATGTCGTCGACCTGGGCGCCGCGCGGCAAGTCGTTCACCGGTTTGCGCAAGCCTTGCAGCATTGGCCCGAGGCTGACGCAATCGGCGCTGCGTTGCACGGCCTTGTGGGTGGTATTGCCGGTGTTCAGGTCCGGGAAGATAAACACTGTCGCCCGGCCGGCCACCTGGCTGTTGGGCGCCAGTTGCCGCGCCACGGTTTCGTTGGCGGCGGCGTCGTATTGCAGCGGGCCGTCGATCAACAAGCCGTGTTGCGCTTCGTGGGCCAGCAGCGTCGCTTCGCGGACCTTCTCCACTTCCTCACCACTGGCTGATTCGCCACTGGAATAGCTGAGCATGGCCACCCGTGGCGTGATGCCGAACGCGGCGGCCGAGTCGGCGCTTTGCAGGGCGATTTCCGCCAGTTCCGTAGCGCTGGGGTGCGGGTTCATTACACAGTCGCCGTAGACCAGTACTTCTTCGGGAAAGAGCATGAAAAATACCGAAGACACCAGCGTGCAGCCGGGGGCGGTCTTGATCAGCTGCAAAGCCGGGCGGATGGTATTGGCGGTGGAATGGATCACCCCGGATACCAGCCCATCGACCTCATCCAGCGCCAGCATCATGGTGCCAATGACCACAGTGTCTTCCAGTTGTTGCTCGGCCATCGGTGCGTTCAGGCTCTTGGTCTTGCGCAGCCGGACCATGGGCTCGACGTAACGCTCGCGAATCGAATCCGGGTCTAGAATCTCCAGCCCCGGCGGCAGTTCGATGCCCTGGGCACGAGCAACTGCCTCGACATCGGCCGGCTTGGCCAGGAGCACGCAGCGGGCGATGCCGCGTGCCTGGCAAATGGCCGCCGCCTGGACGGTCAAGGGTTCGCTGCCTTCGGGCAGCACGATGCGTTTGTTCGCCGCCTGGGCCCGTTGGATCAGCTGGTAGCGGAATACCGCCGGTGACAGGCGCATTTCCCGTGGCGTGCCGCAGCGCTGGTGCAGCCATTGTGCGTCCAGGTGGCTGGCGACGAAATCGGTGATGATCTCGGCACGTTCGCGGTCATCAATCGGAATTTCCTTGTTCAAACCGTGGAGCAGGTTGGCGGTGTCATAAGAGCCGGTGCTGACCGATAGCACCGGCAGGCCCGCCTGGAAAGCGCCTCGGCACAGATCCATGATGCGTGGGTCGGGCAGCGTGTCGCTGGTCAGCAGCAGGCCGGCCAATGGCACGCCGTTGATCGCCGCCAGGCTCACGGCCAGGATAATGTCGTCGCGATCGCCGGGAGTCACCACCAATACGCCGGGCTTGAGCAGTTCCACGGTGTTGCGCATGGTGCGGGCGCAAAT
Organism: Pseudomonas sp. Q12-87; assembly: GCF_001269755.1. NCBI lineage: Bacteria > Pseudomonadati > Pseudomonadota > Gammaproteobacteria > Pseudomonadales > Pseudomonadaceae > Pseudomonas > Pseudomonas sp. Q12-87. Next base: position 56,695 of record NZ_LHVI01000007.1, read on the forward strand.
GATGATGTTGCTCATGCGCCGAGTTTCGTAATCGCCGGCGTTGAGCACTTGCGCACCCATCAGGTCGGCCACGTCGCGGGTGCGCGGAGCGTTGAGTTCCGGGCGAAACGGAATGCAGCCCAGCAGGCGGAAATCGCCGCTGCGCAGCAAGGGCGAGTGCTCCTTGAGCCGTGCGGAGAACGCCTCGATGCTTTCGTCGGTACGGACCTTGTTGAGGATCACGCCGAGAACCTTCGGGTCTTTCGGCCCGCCGAACAGCTGCGCCTGCAATTCAACCCGCCCGGACAGCTCGGTCAGCACTTCGTTTTCCGGCGCCGAGACCAGGATGACCTCGGCGTCGAGGCTCTTGGCCAGGTGCAGGTTGACCCGGGCCGCGTAGCTGGCGCTGCGGGTCGGGACCATGCCTTCGACAACCAGCACGTCCTTGCCGACGGCCGCCTGCTGGTAAAGGGTGATGATTTCCTCCAGCAGCTCATCGAGCTGGCCATCGCCGAGCATGCGCTCGACGTGAGCCAGGCCCAATGGTTGCGGTGGCTTGAGGCCGTGAGTGCGGGCCACCAGCTCGGTGGAGCGTTCCGGCCCGGTATCGCCCGGATGAGGCTGGGCGATGGGCTTGAAAAAGCCGACTTTCAGCCCGGCCCGTTCGAGAGTACGCACCAGCCCGAGGCTGATGGAGGTCAGACCCACACCAAAATCGGTGGGCGCGATAAAAAAAGTTTGCATGCGGATTCTCTAAGGGGGCATGACAATGGCGTGACCTATGACTGGTCATCTACCCACAATTCAGTCGCCAAGGTTATCGCTAACGGGGGCCTGCGCGCACCAGCCGCAGTCAAAGGGCTGGCCTATTTTTTCAATACGTTGCGCCGGATCCAGCACCCACGCCCGGGACTGCCAGGGCGGCTGGTGGCGCAGGTGCTGGGTATGACCGCAGGACAGCTCGGCGACCCAGTGCCCATCCTCGTCCTGATGGAAACCGGTGACCGTCGGTCTGTCCGGGCAGGTCCGTTTGTCCGGGTTCCGTTCGCTTTCGGGCAAATCCTTGTTTAGACTTGTCCGTTCTTCATTCTTATGCAAAAGGTCTCGCCCCATGCTGATCGCCGCCAATAAGGCTGTCTCCATCGACTATACCCTGACCAACGACGCTGGTGAGGTCATCGACAGCTCTGCCGGCGGCGCTCCGCTGGTCTACCTGCATGGCGCAGGCAACATCATCCAGGGCTTGGAAAAAGCCTTGGAAGGCAAAACGGTCGGTGACGACCTGGACGTTACCGTCGAGCCGGAAGACGCCTACGGCGAATACTCCGCTGAACTGGTCAGCACCCTGAGCCGCAGCATGTTCGAAGGTGTGGACGAACTGGAAGTGGGCATGCAGTTCCACGCTTCGGCGCCCGATGGCCAGATGCAGATCGTCACTATCCGCGACTTGGAAGGCGATGATGTCACCGTTGATGGCAACCACCCGCTGGCCGGCCAGCGTTTGAACTTCAAGGTCAAGATCGTCGACATCCGCGATGCCAGCCAGGAAGAAATCGCCCATGGTCACGTCCATGGCGAAGGTGGTCATCACCACTGATTTCTGCGCTACGCTCAGAGAACCGGAAAGGCGCCATACGGCGCCTTTTTCGTCGGTAGCTGGTAGCATCACCCATGGCTTTTTCGAAAAGATCGCAAACCTGGAGTTCGTCATGAGTGCTTTTCACGACCTTAAACTGAAAGCCCTGGATGGTCAGGAGCTTGCTCTGGCGCCCTTCAAGGGGCAAGTCGTGCTGGTGGTCAACGTCGCCTCCAAATGTGGCCTGACGCCGCAATACGCTGCGCTGGAAAACCTGTACCAGCAATACAAAGACCGGGGTTTCACCGTGCTGGGCCTGCCCTGCAACCAGTTCGCCGGGCAAGAGCCGGGGACCGAGCAGGAAATCCAGGAGTTCTGCAGCCTCAATTATGGTGTGACGTTCCCGCTGTCCAGCAAACTGGAAGTGAACGGGCATGATCGCCACCAGCTGTACCGCCTGCTGGCGGGCGAGGGCGCCGAGTTTCCCGGGGATATCACTTGGAACTTCGAAAAGTTCCTGCTGGGCAAGGATGGTCGCGTGTTGGCGCGATTCTCCCCACGCACGGCACCGGATGATCCGACAGTGATCCAGGCCATCGAGAAAGCACTGGCTTGAAGCCCCTGCACTGACCCCTGTGGCGAGGGAGCTTGCTCCCGCTGGGCTGCGCAGCAGCCCCTAGACCTGCCAACTCGGTCTGTCAGAAAGACCCGGTCGCTGCTGATGGGGCTGCTGCGCAACCCAGCGGGGATAAATCCCCTCGCCACAGGTTTGCACCCGGCTGTGCATTCGGTTGAGCCCACCCATCGCGATCCTCTCGGCTCCCTTCTGATCCTTAATCATTCCAATCAATAGTGCTATCCAGCACTTGGCACTCCATATATTATCCCCGTCATATTGACCTGTGACTTTGTCCCGTGGAGTGCCTCATGCCTGTAAAAGCCCTGTTCAGACCCTTCCACCTTGGCGCCCTCGAATTGCCGACCCGCGTGGTGATGGCGCCAATGACCCGTTCCTTTTCGCCGGGCGGTGTGCCAAACGCCAAGGTCATCGAATACTACCGTCGTCGTGCAGCGGCCGGGGTCGGCCTGATCGTCACCGAGGGTACGATCGTCGGGCACAAGGCTTCCAACGGTTATCCGAACGTGCCGCATTTCTATGGCGAGGCAGCGCTGGCCGGTTGGAAGCAGGTGGTGGACGCGGTTCACGCCGAAGGCGGCAAGATCGTTCCGCAGCTGTGGCACGTGGGCAGTGTGCGACGCATCGGCACCGAGCCGGATGCCGGTGTGCCGGGCTATGGTCCGAGCGAAAAACTCAAGGATGGCCAGGTCGTGGTCCACGGCATGACCCAGGCAGACATCGATGAGGTCATCGCTTCATTCGCCCAGGCCGCGAAAGATGCCCAGCGCATCGGTATGGACGGTGTGGAGATTCACGGTGCCCATGGTTATCTGATCGACCAGTTTTTCTGGGAAGGTAGCAACCAGCGCACAGACGGTTACGGCGGCAGCCTGGCCAACCGCTCGCGCTTCGCCATCGAGTTAATCCGTGCCGTGCGCGCGGCGGTGGGCGAGGGCTTCCCGATCATTTTCCGTTTCTCCCAGTGGAAACAGCAGGACTACACCGCGCGCCTGGTGCAAACCCCTGAAGCCCTGGACGAATTCCTCAAGCCGCTGTCCGAGGCTGGGGTGGATATTTTCCACTGCTCGACGCGTCGCTTCTGGGAGCCGGAGTTCGAAGGCTCCGAGCTGAACCTGGCCGGCTGGACCCGCAAGCTCACCGGCAAGCCCACCATTACCGTGGGCAGCGTCGGCCTGGATGGGGAATTCCTGCAGTTCATGGTCAACACCGACAAAGTCGCGCAACCGGCCAGCCTGGAAAAACTGCTGGAACGCCTGAATAACGACGAGTTCGACCTGGTGGCGGTGGGCCGTGCGCTGCTGGTGGATCCGGATTGGGCGCAAAAAGTGCGTGAAGGTCGAGAGCAAGACATTTTGCCGTTCAGCCGCGAGGCGTTGATGACGCTGGTTTAAGCGGCACCTGAACTGACGCTATCGCGAGCAAGCTCGCTCCCACATTCAATCTCCAGCGAACATCAGCCTAGTGTTCGACGAGGGTCTCCTGTGGGAGCGAGCCTGCTCGCGATGGCGACCTCAATATCGCCTCACATTCAACGCACTGTCGACGCAGCAGGCAGCACTGCTTCGCCGACACAAACCCCGCGCAGCTGTGCCTCAAATTGCTCGATCACCGCCGCCCAGCCTTGGCGACTGGCATGTTGGCGCGCATTGAGCCTCACACAACGCAGGGTTTCGCGCTCCTCCAGCAGCCAACGCGCTGCGTCGCAGAACGCCTCTTCATCCCCCGGCATCGCCAGCACGCCATTATGGCCGTGACGTATGTGCTGCGCGGCCGCAGCCTGGTCATAGGCCACCACGCCCAGTCCGGACGCCAGCGCCTCCAGCACGACGTTGCCGAAGGTTTCGGTCAGGCTCGGAAAGACGAACACATCGCCGGAGGCATAATGGCAGGCCAAGGCCTCGCCACGTTGCGGGCCACAAAAGATCGCATCGGGCAGCGCCTGCTCCAATGCGCCGCGCTGCGGGCCGTCCCCCACCACCACCAGTTTCATTTTTAGCCCGGGAAACGCCTTGCGCAGTGTGTCGAAACTGCGCTGGAGCAGCCCCAGGTTCTTCTCAGGTGCCAGGCGTCCGACGTGAATCACGGCAATGTCGTCATCACCCAGGCCCCAGGACTCACGCAGGCTGGCCGAGCGCCTGACCGGATGGAACAGTTGGCTGTCGACGCCGCGAGACAGCAATGCCACCCGCTGGAAATGCCGCCGCTCCAGTTCCAGGCGCTGGCTGAGGCTGGGCACCAGGGTCAGGCTGGAGCGGTTGTGAAACCAGCGCAGGTAATGCGTGAGCAGGCGACTTAGCAAGCCGAGGCCGTACTGCTGGGTGTATTGCTGGAAGTTAGTGTGGAATCCGCTGACTACCGAAATGCCCAGACGCCGCGCCGCTCGCAGCGCCGACAGACCCAAAGGGCCTTCAGTGGCGATGTACAGCACATCCGGACGCTGGCGTTTCCAGCGCCGCAGCAGCTTGTGCATCGACGCTTGGCCCCACTGCAAGCCCGGATAACCCGGCAGCGGCCAGCCCCGGCACAGCAGCAATTGCTCATCGTTGACCGGGCGCTGGTCATTGGCCTGGCGGGGGCGGATCAACTCCACTCGATGCCCTCGGGCGCGCAAGCCGTCGCACAGGCGGCCCAGGGTATTGGCCACGCCATTGATTTCCGGCGGGAAGGTTTCAGTGATGAGGCTGATGTGCAAGGGTGTGGTCATGACCCCAGTGTCGACCGGGGCCATTTCGTCATTGTGACGCAAGGGTGATGGATTCGTGACAGCTTCAGCCCTGTCGGGCCAACGCGGTCTCGGCGCCTTGCTCCCGGACCCAGAACAATGTCGCCCCAGCCACCGCCGCCGGCATCATCAGGACATTGACCACCGGAATCAGCAGCACCAGATACACGCTGCCGCCAAAGCCCAGGCTCTGCCAGCGCTTTTCCCGCAGCCAGGCGAGCATCTCGTTCCAGCCCAGCTTGTGGTTGTCCGCCGGGTAGTCGATGTATTGGATCGCCATCATCCATACGCCGAACAGCAGCCACAGCGGCGCGGCCACGATGTTGATCACCGGAATGAATGACAGGACGAACAGCCCCAGGGCGCGGGGCAGGAAATACCCGAGCTTGCGCGCCTCCCGGGCAAAGGTGCGTGGGACCATGGCGACCAGCTCGCCCCAACTGAAGGCCGGAAAGTCATCGGTACCGCGAACGACCACTTCGACTTTCTCGGCAAGAAAACCATTGAATGGCGCAGCGATGATGTTGGCCAGCATCGTAAAGGTGAAAAACACCATCAGCACGACGAGCACCACGAACAGCGGCCAGAGGATATAACTGAGGAAACCCAGCCAGTCCGGCAGCGATGGCATCAGTGTGTCGACCCAGAGGCTGAATTGGTGGCCGGCCAAGTAGATTAAGCCGACGAATAGCAACAGGTTGATCGCCAGGGGCAAGAGTACGAACAAACGCAGGCCCGGGCTCAAGACCAGCTTGAGGCCTTCTCGCAAATATTGCGGGCCGGACAGGACGGGGGCGGGCATAGGTGGCTCCGAGCGAAGGGTGAACGCGCCGACCTTACCGGCTTTGCCCTGCGTGGGAAAGCGGCGACACGGCGCGTAACAACCTTTATTGCCGCGCCAAGCCCTATTGGGGGGACGGCTGGGGATAGAGCTCAGCTATGAGCTGGATTGTTAAACCGTATTTCCTTAATCTTCGCTCCCTCGATACGCTGCACCCAATTCTTTGACAGGACTGTCGAACCAAAGCCTTCCCCAAGTGCATCCACAGTCCTTTTTTATTCGCGCCGCTCACCCGGCGTTCCGGCCCGTAAGGTCCGGTCAACAGGAGCAGGTCATGTCTGAAGTCCGTCATTCGCGAGTGATTATTCTCGGTTCCGGCCCTGCCGGTTACAGTGCTGCGGTCTATGCAGCCCGTGCCAACCTCAAGCCGCTGCTGATCACCGGCATGCAGGCCGGCGGTCAATTGACCACCACCACCGAAGTCGACAACTGGCCCGGCGACGTTCATGGCCTGACCGGCCCGGCCCTGATGGAGCGCATGAAGGAACACGCCGAGCGCTTCGAGACCGAGATCGTTTTCGATCACATCAATGCCGTGGATTTCGCTGCCAAGCCGTACACCCTGACCGGTGACAGCGCGACCTACACCTGCGATGCCCTGATCATTGCCACCGGTGCCAGCGCCCGTTACCTGGGCTTGCCGTCGGAAGAAACCTTCATGGGCAAAGGCGTTTCCGCTTGCGCTACCTGCGATGGCTTCTTCTACCGCAACAAACCCGTGGCCGTGGTCGGTGGTGGCAATACCGCCGTCGAGGAAGCTTTGTACCTGGCCAACATCGCCAGCACCGTCACGCTGATCCACCGCCGCGAGACCTTCCGCGCCGAGAAGATCCTGATCGACAAACTCAACGCCCGCGTCGCCGAAGGCAAGATCATTCTCAAACTCAATGCGACCCTGGACGAAGTGCTGGGCGACAACATGGGCGTGACCGGTGCCCGCCTGAAGAACAACGACGGCAGCTTTGACCAGATCACTGTCGACGGCGTCTTCATCGCCATCGGCCATACACCGAACACTTCGCTGTTCGAAGGCCAGCTGGAGCTCAAGGACGGTTACCTGGTGGTCAAGGGCGGCCGTGATGGCAACGCCACCGCCACCAGCATCGAGGGCATCTTCGCCGCCGGCGACGTGGCCGACCACGTCTATCGCCAGGCGATCACCTCGGCCGGCGCCGGTTGCATGGCGGCCCTGGACACCGAGCGCTACCTGGACGGTCTGCAGAACGCTTCGTTCTGACACGACAGGTATAAAAAAACCGGCTTCGGCCGGTTTTTTTGTGCTCAGGCTCCACGCAACCCTGTGGGAGCGGGCTTGCTCGCGAATGCGGTGGATCAGCCAGCATAGTGTTGACTGGCACACCATATTCGCGAGCAAGCCCGCTCCCACAGGGGGACGTGTGATGCCCGGAACTCTCCCCAATCCCATCACCCCCGCAACCGCTCCTGAACAAAGTCCATCACCTTCAACGATTGATAGATCGCGTTCGCTGCCACGCGCCCAAACGGTCCACCATTCCAGTCCAGCAAATAAGGTTTGAACACCTTGTAGCGCTCGCTTTCCCCGCAAATGGCTTGCGCGATCACCCTGGCGCCGATAGACCCGGTGTTCAAGCCGTGGCCGCCAAATGACGTACACGCCCAGACGCCAGGTTCCAGCCGCCCCAGGTTGGGCATTTTGTTGGTGGAGTAGCCCATCAGCCCGGACCAGGCCAGCTCGATCTTCACCGATGCCAGTTGTGGATAGACGGACACCATGTCGGCCTTGAGCATGGTCGCCAGGGCTGTTTCGTCCTGTTCGTTGCGCGTCGTGATACGTCCGCCCCAGAGCAGGCGGTCGCCTTCGACGACACGGTAGTAATCCGAGGCGCGACGGTCGTCGGAAAAGGCTGCGCTGGAATCCAGGACCTCTCTGATCGAGTCGCCCAGGGGTTCGGTCAGCACCACATAGGTGGCGATGGGCAGGTAGGCACGGTTGAGTTTTTGCAGTTCCGAGCCGCCGTAGCCACCGGCACAGAACACCAGGTCGTTGCAGTGCACGGCACCCAAGGCTGTACGGACGCTAAGGACGTCTCCTTTACGCTGCCACGCAAGCATCTTGGTACCTTCGTAGATCCGCCCGCCCGCCGCTTCGATGGCCAAGGCCAATCCCAGGCAGTAATTGAGCGGGTGGAAGTGCAGGGCTTTCGGGTCTTCGATGCCCTGGAAATAGCGCTGGGTGTGGGCCCGCTCGCGGACTTGCGCGGTGTCGAGGAAATTGAGTTCATAACCGAAGTCGCGGCGCATGCTCTCGATATGGTTTTTCACGCCGGCGCTGTCGTCGTAGCGTTTGACCCGGATCGTGCCGGCGGACGGGTCGCAACCGACCAGGTTAAGGTCCGTGATGTTGTGGCGCACGATGTCCACGCCCTCCACTGACATCTGGAACAGTGTCCTGGCCTGTTCCAGCCCCAGTTTCTTGAGGATCGCCCCCGAGCCTTCGGCCCAGCCCGGTGAAACCACTCCACCGTTGCGCCCCGACGCGCCCCAGCCGACTTGATGGGTTTCCAGCACGATCACCCGCTTGCCGCGCCGCGTCAGCTCCAGCGCCGTGGTGAGACCGGCGATGCCGGCACCGATGATGCAGACGTCACAGCTTTCCTGAGTATCGAGCCCGGGCCTGGCCGGGCGCGGCAGCGAGGTCTGGGAATACCAGGTGGTGGGAAAGGACATGCTCGATCCTTGAAGTGTTCTGTGCGGGAGCGAGCAGGCTCGCCCCCACAAGGTGTGTTAGTTGACGACTGAGTAATCGACGCCATACCACTTGGTCGACAATTGAGTCAGCGTACCGTCCTTGTGCATCTGGCCAATGATTTCAGCCAGTTTGGCCTTCAGTTCCGGGTCGCCCTTGTCGGTGGCAATGGCCAAGGGTTCGTAGAACACCGCCGTGCCGCCGATGGCCCGCAATGGGTAGTTCTTCTTGATGGCGGCTTCCAGGGTGCTGCGTTGGGTGAGGATCGCGTCCAGGCGAACGCCGTTGCCCAGGCGCAGGTCATCCAGCGGTGCGAGAGAACCGGCGTAGGTCTTCATCTTTCCGGCCTTGACGTCGTAGGCGACCGGTGGCATGTCCGTGGCCTCAATGGCCAGTTGCTGGTTCAGATAATCTTCGGAGGTGGTACCGCCTTCAACACCAATGGTCTTGCCGTTGAGCGCCTTGCGGTCGGTCAGGGTCGAGTCGTTGTGTACGGCGAAAACGTAGGGCACGTAGTAGTACGTGGCGGGAAAGTCGAGGATCCGCGCACGGCTGCTGGTGGCGGTCATCGAACCGACGGACATGTCCCATCGACCGTTCCACTTGCCGGCGGTGATCACGTCCCAGTCGGGCGTTACGAACTTGACCGCAACGCCCAGGCGCTTGGCGATTTCCTTGGACACATCGATATCGAAGCCATCGATTTCATTTTTGTCGTTGATGAAACCTTGTGGCGGCCAGGTCGCCGAGGTGGCGACGGTCATTTGTTTGCTGCTCTGGATCTTGTCCAGCACCGCCCCGGCGTTGGCGGCGCCGACGAACAGCAGCGACAGGGCGGCTGCCAGGGTGGTCAAGCGTTTTTGACTGAGCATGTGCATCTCCACTTTTCGTTATTGTTATGCGGGGTAAAGCGGGTCTCAGTGACCGATGATTTGCGACAGGAATTTCTGTGCGCGTTCGGTCTGCGGGTTATTGAAGAATTCGGCGGGCGTGGCCTGTTCGATCACCTGGCCCTGGTCCATGAAGAGCACGCGATCGGCTACCTTGCTGGCGAAGCCCATCTCATGGGTCACGCAAATCATGGTCATGCCGTCGGTGGCCAGTTCGCCCATCACATCCAGCACCTCATGGACCATTTCCGGATCCAGGGCCGAGGTGGGTTCGTCGAAGAGCATCACTTTGGGGTTCATGCATAACGCCCGGGCAATTGCCACGCGCTGTTGCTGGCCACCCGACAGTTGCGAGGGGTATTTGTCGGCGTGCTCGGCAATGCGTACTCGCTCCAGGTAGACCCGAGCGCGTTTTTTTGCCTCGGCGCTGGACACGCCCTGCACCAGTTGCGGGGCCAGGGTCAGGTTGTCCATGACGCTCAGGTGCGGGAACAGGTTGAAGCTTTGGAACACCATGCCGATTTCGCGGCGTACGGCGCTGACGCTCTCGGCTTCGCTGGTGAGGGCGATGCCGTTGACCTGGATGTGGCCTTTCTGGAAGTTTTCCAGATGATTGATGCAGCGGATCATCGTCGATTTGCCCGAGCCGGACGGCCCACAGACCACCAGGATCTCACCGGACGCGACGTTCAGGTCGACGTCCCGTAGCGCGTGGAAATTGCCATACCACTTGTTCAGGCCGCTGATGGCAATCATCGGGGCTCCGGCCTGCGCAACGGCTGCCGGGGCGAGTCGCTCGGCGGTGTTGGTTCGAGTCATCTGGATCAACCCCTTGCTGTGGATCGATTGACCCGTTTTTCGATACGCGCCTGTACCCGTTCGAGGATGAACGAAAGGGCCCAGTAGATCATCGCTGCGGTGATCAACATCTCCAGGTGTCGGAAGTCTGCACGACCCTGGGTCTTGGCCAGGTACATCAACTCCCAGACGCCAATCACCGACACCAGGGAACTGTCTTTGAGCATGGCGATGAACTGGTTACCGGTGGGCGGGATGATGACGCGCAGGGCCTGGGGCATGATCACCCGGCTCAGGGTCTTGAACGGGCTGATACCCAGCGCCCGGGAAGCCTCCCACTGGCCCACCGGGATACTCTGGATGCCAGCCCGGAAAATCTCGGTCATGTAGGCGCCGTAGCACAGCGCCAGGGCCAGGATGCCGGCGGGCACCGCGTCGACCACGTAGCCCAGTTGCGGCAGCCCCAGATAGATCAGGTAAATTTGGATCAGCAGCGGTACGCCACGAAAGAACGAGGTATAGAACGAAGCGAGGGCGTTGGCCAAGCCGTTGTTCGACAGCTTGGCCACCGCGCCGATCAATGCCAGGACAAAAGCAATCACAATGGCCACGGCGGAAATGTACAGCGTGGTCGCGGCCCCTTGGACGATCAGGAAACCGACCTTTTCGAGAATGAAACTGTAGGACAGGTTGAAAGTATCGAAGAAAGCCAGAAATAGGATCAGCAGTTCGATCCAGACTACCGTGGTCTGCACCTTGAACTTCAAGCGCCCCAGCACGTGGAAGTTCAGCGTGCCCAGCAGGGCGATGGCCAGGCCAGTGGCGATATTGCGGGCGGTCAGGCTGTCCGGCGCGTTGCCCAGCAATGGATGCAGGACCTGGCTGATGGTGCTGTTGCCCAGGTTCGTCAGGTATGAACCGAGGAACAGCAGCACGGCGATGCCGAGCAGAAAGCGAGGATCATTGGACTTTTTCTTATAAATTATATTGTCGTGATACATGACTGCCTCGGGCTTGTGGGTGGCGGCGATCTCATCAGGCTGAAAATGGGAATCGGCCAGTATTGCCAGTCAAAATCCAGCACGACAAGCGAGCAAAATTCGTTACGTCATTCCCTCAGCGCATCCTGATGTTCAGGCCAGTTTCGCAAGGCATGCCTCCAAGATGTCCAGCCCTTCCTCGAGCACGGCTGCCTCAGTCGTCAGCGGCGCCAGCAGCCGGATGATATGCCGCGATTTACCGCTGGGCATCAGCAGCAAACCCGCCTCCCGCGCCAGGGCCAGCAGCTGCGTCAATTGTGCCACTGCCGGGGTGCCGTCGGCGTGGGCCAACTCGATACCGCGCATGGCGCCGATACCGGTCAGGCGGCCCAGGAAAGGTGACAGCCCACGGCGGCGCCAGGATTCGTAGCGGCTGACAATCGCCTCTTCCTGTTGCGTGCCCCAGGCGTGCAAGTTCGCGTCGGTCATTTCGTCCAGCGTTGCCAGTGCGGCGGCGCAGGCGATGGGGTTGCCTGAATACGTGCCGCCCAGCCCGCCCTTGGGCAAGTTGTCCAGCAGCGCCTTGCGTCCCATCACCGCGCCGAGGGGGACGCCGCCGGCAATACTTTTACCCAGCAGGATCAGGTCAGGCTCGATGCCCAGGCGCGAGAAAGCAAAGCGCTGGCCGGTACGACCGAAGCCGGACTGGATTTCATCGGCGATCAGCAAAATGCCCTTTTCATCGCAGAACTGCCTCAGGGTCTGGGCGAATTGCACGTCCAGCGCCAGGAAGCCGGCTTCGCCCTGCACCGGTTCAATGATGAAACAGGCGACGTCATTCACGTCGATCTCAACGCTGAACAGCCGTTCCATGGCCTTCAGGGCCTCGGCGCAGGTTACACCGTTGTCCTGGCTTGGATAGGGCAGGTGATAGACCGGCCCGGGCAGCACGCCGACTTTCTGTTTATAGGGCGCGACCTTGCCATTGAGGTTGAGGGTGGCCAGGGTACGACCGTGGAACGCGCCGTCAAACGCAATGACGGCGGTGCGTCCCGTGGCGCCGCGTACGATCTTCAAGGCGTTTTCCGCTGCCTCTGCGCCGCTGTTGGTGAGCATGCCGCTGATCGGATAACTCACCGGGACAAACGCCGCCAGGCGCTCCATCAACTGGATGTAAGGGGCATGAGGTGCTGCGTTGAACGCATAGTGGGTGAGCCGGGTGGCTTGTTCGCGGATGGCCTCGACGACACGCGGGTGGCAATGGCCAAGGTTCAACACACCGATGCCGCCGACGAAATCGATGTAGCGCTTGCCATCGCTGTCCCAGACTTCGGCATTTTTACCGTGGCTCAGGCAAACAGGGTGAACGATAGAGATCGACTGGCTGATGGTGTCGCTGTTCATGGATGACGGCTCGCAAGGCAAGAAGGCTTGCGATATTCAAGCCGCGAGCGGAGGGGCCCGGCAAACGAAATAAAGTTGCCGGGTCAATCTTAAAAGTCGGGATGTAGGCGCGGTGTCGCATTAGGGTTACGCAACCCGTGGCGAGGGAGCTTGCTCCCGCTGGGGCGCGCAGCGGCCCTCAAACCAGGCAACGCGGTGTACCGGGCCAATTGAGTTTTGACTGTTTGGGTCTGCTGCGCAGCCCAGCGGGAGCAAGCTCTTATCAAACAAAATATAACCCATTGTTTTTGCTTCTAAAAATCATGCAGCCTTAACTAATTGCATACCCAACTTTCGGGCTTTGCGCTCCAGAGCCCGCAGTTGGCGTCCCCGGCTTTTCTCCTCAAACTCTTCCATCCCTTTCTCAACGTAGGGTTGGCCTTTGGTGAGCATGGCGTAAATCAATCGCGCCAGTTGATGAGCCGTCGCCTTGATCGCGCAACTGGTGTCCATCCGCGTCAGGCGGGCACGGTGGCTGGCGCCAATAAAACTTTTATCCTGCCGTGCGTTGGAGGCCGCTTGCTTGAGGGCTTGGGCGGCTCGATTGATGATTTTAGGCGCTTTACCAGGAAGCGGTTTGCCTCCTGATATTCGCGTGGGAGGGGCCAGACCAAGCCAAGAGCTTAAGTGCTGCGAGGTCGGGAAACGTGATAAGTCCGGCCCCAGTTCGCTGGCGAGTACCAACGCAATATCAATACCGATGGTGGGAATGGCCGTTAAATCCACGCCCATGACCTT
>NZ_LHVI01000008.1:0-188242 GCF_001269755.1 Pseudomonas sp. Q12-87
AAAAGCGGATCTCACCACACAGGCAGGGTTGATCAGCGCCGTTGCAGCGGCTGCGCCTCGAATTTCACCCCCGCCAACCCATGGACCATCAGCGCACGGATATTGCCGTGATCGCTGCCTTCGGGCGTGGCCAGCACCGAGCGGTAATGTTCGCCAAACGCCAGGAGTGCTTCTTCATCGCTCAAGCCTTCGAGCAGCGCCAGGCCCAGGGTCTTGCACGAACCTTCGTTCTGCCCGGCAGCGTTTTCTACGCCGCCGTTGTTGAACGCCTGTGGCTGGTAGTCGTAGCCGGCGGCGATAAAGGCCAAGGTGTCGGCAAAGAGGTGTTCGCCGCTCTTGAGGCGGGTTCGCAGGGCATTCAGATCAAGCATCGGGTTTTCCTTTGGCGAACGCCGCTTGTTGTTCGGCGCTGGCTTCTTGCTGGTATTGGGCTTTCCATTCGGCGTACGGCATGCCGTAGACCACTTCGCGGGCGTCGTCGAGGCTGACCTCGATCTGGCGCTCATCGGCGGCGGCCTTGTACCACTTGGACAGGCAGTTGCGGCAGAAACCGGCGAGGTTCATCAGGTCAATGTTCTGCACATCCTTGCGGCTGTCCAGATGAGTGACCAGCCGGCGGAAAGCGGCGGCTTCGAGTTCGAGGCGTTCTTGAGGAGACATAGGACTCACTGCGAATGTAAGGATAGGGGTAGCTTGCGGCTAGCGGCTTGCAGCCAAGGTGATCGAGACCGACTCGGCAAATCGCAAGGCGTGGGGCTTGTCGACTTCGACCTCGGCGTACAGCACCGATTCGTTGGCCATGACCAGGTCGAGCAATTCCTGGGTCAGGCGTTCGAGCAGGGCGAAGCGATTGCCTTCCACGTGGGCGATGATCGCCTTGGTGATGGTGCGGTAGTTCAGCGCATGATCGATGTCGTTATCGCGGACTGCCTCCTGTGCTGCATACAGGATGGTCAGGTTGATCAGCACGTCCTGCTTGTTGAGGATTTCGTCCTCATTGATGCCGATGAAGGTGCGCAGGCGCAGGTCCTTGACCTTGATGCGTGCCATGGCTGGCTGAAGTTGTGGCATTTATTTGCTCCGTCGAATCAATTGCAAGAACTCCTGGCGGGTGGTGCTGGACTCGCGAAAGGCGCCGAGCATCACCGAGGTGTTCATGGTCGAGTTCTGTTTTTCGACACCGCGCATCATCATGCACATGTGTTGGGCTTCGATCACCACCGCCACGCCGGCGGCCTGGGTGACCTGTTGCACCGCGTCGGCGATCTGCCGGGTAAGGTTTTCCTGGATTTGCAGGCGGCGCGCGAACATATCCACCAATCGGGCGATCTTCGACAGTCCCAGGACCTTGCCCGTAGGAATATAAGCCACATGGGCCTTGCCGATGAAGGGCAACAGGTGATGTTCGCACAGCGAATACAGCTCGATGTCGGCGACGATGACCACTTCATCGCTGTCCGAGGCAAACAGGGCGCCGTTGACGATCTGCTCGACACTTTGTTCATAGCCGTTGCACAGGTACTGCATCGCCTTGGCCGCCCGTACCGGGGTGTCCAGCAAGCCCTCGCGCTCCGGGTCTTCGCCCAGGCCAATGAGGATCTCGCGGTAGTTCTGGGGCAGGGATAGCGTCATGGTGCATCCTCGGGGCAGGGCTATTTGACGTGCCGCCCGCCGTTGACGGTCAGGGTCGTGCCGGTGACGTAGGGATTGTCCAGCAAGTAACGCAGGCTTTGGTAGACCACTTCGCTGCCGGGTTCGATGCCCAGGGCGGACTTGGCCAGGGCCTTGGCACGGTAGGCCGCGTCGTCCTCGGGGTTGAACAGTAGCAGGGCCGGGGCGATGCCATTGACTTTGATGGCGGGCGCGAACTTCGCCGCGAACGACAGGGTCAGGCTTTCCAGGCCGGCCTTGGTGGCGCAATAGGCGATATGCCGACTGCTGCCCTTGCGTGTCACATCATCGCCGATATGCACGATGTCCGCTGGCGTCGAGCGCCGCAGCAGTTCGGCGCAATGCAGGTTGATCAGGTAGGGCGCAAGCATATGCACACTGAACATGGCGTTGAACGCCGCTGCCTCACTGCCCGGATTTTCGGCCAGCCAGGCCGAGGCGTTGTGCACGACAGCCCGCAGTCGGTCGGTGTGCTGCTTGAGCTGTTCGATAAAGGCCAGTATCCCCGCTTCACTGGAGAAATCAGCGAAGAGCATGATCGCTCCCAGCTCACGCAGCGTTTGCACGCCGGGACGTTCGGTGCGATAGGTCGCGATCACCGGTTGGCCGTCTTCCAGCAACCGTCGGGCGCAATGCAGCCCGACGCGCTGGGCTGCGCCGGTGATCAGGATCGGGGCGGTGGCGCTGGACATGGGTGGGCTCGGTTCACTGCAAAAGCAAAACTATAACAGCGACGCCGGGCGCGTCCTATGTACAAAGGTCAATCCGGTCGCGACTCAACTGCCCACAGGAATACTGTTGAGGCTGCTGGCATCAATGATTCTGAGCGGCCGGCTGCGTCCGTCGTGGCGTGCCGTTGAGCCAGTTCGCCAACAGATGAGTGGACATCGGAATAAACAGGTAGACCATCAATGGCGTCAGCACCAGCGTACTGATGAACACCCGGCTCAGCAGGCCCAATTCACCCAGCAGCGGGCCCAGCAGGAAATTGAACAACAGCGACACGGGGAAGAACGCGAGCCAGATCGCCACGGCCTGTTTCCAGCGCGGCGGCCGCTGGCCGACGGTACCGAACCAGCCATCGATACCACGAACCCGATGTTCGGAGGGATGGGCAAACAGATCACCGCCCCGTCCCAGCCAGGCCGTGCGGGACGCCGAGTGTTCCCAGGCGTGCAGGGTCTGCTCGTCGGCAAAGCGGAAAATAATCTGGAATTCGTCGTCCTGGGGCGGTGGCGCGAGGACGCCCGAGCCCAGGTAGCCGGGGAAATCGGTGGCCAATTGTTCGCCTTCGCGCAGCCAGGCGATCAGGTCTTGATAGCGGCCATTGGCGACGCGGCGGGCCACCATCAACGTGACGGGTGAGGTAGACATTTTGTATCTCCGTAAAACAGGCGCGGTGCTCCGGATAGGAGGTTCGCGGGGGACGCCCCGGGGTGGTGGGTAGCGTCTGGTCGCCAAAAAACAGGCAAGGATTATTCCCGATTGCGCGCAAAACAACAAAACCGCACGTCAAAGGCCGTTTGTTGTTGTAATGACGTGTCGGAGTGGGAGTAAACTGGGATCCAATTTGCCAGTCGGATTTGTCTGCCAAAATGAGCGTAAACACAGAAGACAACCTTGTTCTGCTGGCATCCGGTGCCTTGAAACGCGAGGAACTGTTCCCCATTCGCGAAGTGGCGCGCTTGACCGGCGTGAACCCAGTGACGCTTCGCGCATGGGAGCGGCGCTACGGTCTGATCCAGCCTACTCGCACCGAAAGCGGGCACCGTCTGTATTCTCTGGGCGATATCGAAAAAGTGCGCAACATCCTGGCCTGGATCGAGCGCGGCGTGGCGGTGAGCAAAGTCGGTAAGATCCTGGCAAAGACCGAGTCGGTGCAACCGGTCTCCACGCTGATCTCGTCCGATCTGGTCAGGGCCGATTATGCCCAGTGGCAGCAACAGGTGATGGACGCGGTCGGCAAGTTTGACGATGTGGAAATGGATCGTGTCTACGGGCAGATTTTTTCCACCTACGCCGTGCCGATCGTATTCCAGGACATCCTGCTGCCCATCTGGCGGCAATTGCTGCAACGCCAGCAGGAATTCGGCCGGACCAGCGAATGGGTATTCTTCGACGGCTTCCTGCGTTCGCGCATCATCCAGCGGCTTTTGCTCAAGCGCGAAGGCTATTCGCCGCGTGTGCTGATCTGCGGTATCTTCGGCCAGTGCCGTGAGTTGGATCTGCTGGTTGCGGCGTTGTTTCTTTCCAAGGCTGAGGTAGGCGTCCGGGTCTTGGCGATCGGCTTGCCCTTCGACGAGTTGACCCTGGTGTGCCAGAAGATCCAGCCTTTGGCGCTGGTGCTGGTGTCCAACCACGCGCCAGTCCCTGATTTACCGAAGCGCCTCTCGAGGTTGGCGATGAGCCTGGATTGTCCGTTGATGTTGGCTGGTGATGCGTCCGAGTTGGCACAGGATGCCCTGGCTGGGTCGTCGATCGCCTGTTTGGGGAATGAGGGAACCATGATGCCCCGGCGCCTGCGTCAATTTTTGGCGGGCAACCTGGACACCTGAATCAGAGGTGCATGGTCGGATGGGTCAAACGATGTTGCTGCAGGATGTATTGGCGCAGGCGCTCGGTCTCGTCTTGATCATTCTGGCTCAGGTGATAGGCGAACAACCCTTGGTCCGTTTCCCGCTCAAAGACGCCTCGCAACGAAATTCTCTCGTAGCCTGACGGGCTGAACCACAAAGAAAACTGCCTGGGTGGCTTGGCGCGACTGCGACTCTCCAAGAGGACGCCTTTACAGGAGACTTCGTGGACCCAGAGGGGGCCCGGCTGGCCCTTGATGTTTTCCAGGGCTACGGGCTCGTCGAGCGTCAGGCGCCACGGGCGGATTTTCGGCCCGTCTTCATAGATGCTCGGAACGCCCAGGCGCAAGTGCATCGCATGGAATTCGTCTTCTACCAGGTGCAACGGAAAGGTCATTTGCTGATTTTCGAAATTGGCTTGTAGCGTGACCTGCTCGTTTGCCGCCAGGCGCGTCAGCAGGTCACGGATCTGCGATCCACCATTCACCAGCAGGCTCGACGTGACATCCCGCTCGTTCAACTGCGGGTTGTGCTGCATGGTGCGGATGAAATCCAGTTCATCCTGGGTGAGAAGGGCGTCACGCTGCATGATCTGCTCGAAATAAAAATTTACGTTTTCACTGGTGATTGTAGTGACTGACCATTAATTCGGGGTTTTGTTTGAACCGTTCGTCGCTTCAAGACGGGCAATTGTCTCCCGCGCGTCGGCCAGGTCCTTTTCGAGCTGGATGACCCGTTGTTGAGCCTTGACCTGGGCGGTGACATCTTTTTGCACACCTACGAAATAAGTGCGCCCATCAGCTTCGTTTTTTACCGTGGACAGTGACAGCTCGTTCCAGAACGGAGTGCCGTCCTTGCGGTAATTGCGCAGCACTTCGCGACAGGCTCCGCCTTCCTTCAACGCCTTGCGGATGTGTTCCAAGGACGGCTGGTCGCGATCGCCCGATTGCAGGAACCGGCAATCTTGGTAGAGGACTTCATCGCGGTGATAGCCGGTCAGTCGTTCGAAGGCCGGATTGACATAAATGAGGATGTTGTCTTCGTCGCCTTCTTGTTCAGCGACGACAATTCCGTCGTTAGATGCATTGATGACCAGTTGCATCAGTTGAGCGTTGATCATGGAGAACCCCTCTGCACGTCCCTGTTGAAGCAGCATTCTAGAAGAAAGCCGGGGGCTGTCTACTGGCCATTACCGGTATTGAGAGCCATTCGCGGCTTTGTGGGCGCAACTGTTACCATGACGGCTCTTTTATACAGTTTCAGGGAACAGATTGATGAAAGTCGCCATCCTTTCCGGCTCGGTTTATGGCACCGCTGAAGAAGTCGCCCGGCATGCTGCCAAGCTGCTTCTTGAAGCCGGGTTCCAAGCCTGGCACAACCCCCGTGCCACCTTGGCGGAGATACAAGCGTTCGGCCCGCAGGCTCTGCTGGCGGTGACCTCGACCACGGGCATGGGCGAGTTGCCTGACAGCTTGATGCCGTTGTATTCGAACATTCGCGATCAGCTCCCAGCTTTTTTTCGTGGCTTGCCCGGCGCGGTGATCGGCCTGGGCGATGCCAGTTACGGAGATACCTTCTGCGCGGGTGGCGAGCAGATGCGCGAACTGTTCGCCGAGCTGGGGGTGCACGAGGTGTTGCCGATGCTGCGCCTGGATGCCAGCGAAAGTGTAACGCCGGAAACCGACGCCGAGCCTTGGCTGGCTGAATTGGTCGGTGCGCTGCGCTCTTGAGTCGTTTGGCTGACCCGCTCGGTCAGTAAGCTGGCTGCCAATGCAACTACCGCTGCTGGAGGAGCTGACTAGACTGGTTTTCTTGCATGTGAAGTCTTGATGACAGGATTCCTATAATAAGAAACCAGAGGTCAGAGCCGTGAGCGTAGCGCCCCTCCAAACGACACCCAGCGTCAAGGAACAGGTCAGTGCGGCCGAGTGGCAAACCCGGGTGGATCTTGCCGCCTGTTATCGGCTTGTCGCACTGCATGGGTGGGATGACCTGATCTTCACCCACATTTCCGCGAAAGTCCCCGGCACCGAGGATTTCCTGATCAACCCGTTCGGGTTGATGTTCCATGAAATCACCGCTTCCAGCCTGGTCAAAGTCGACCAGGCCGGTAACAAGCTGATGGACAGCCCCTACGAAATCAACCCGGCGGGCTACACCATCCACAGCGCGGTCCATGAGGTGCGCCATGACGTGGCCTGCGTGCTGCACACGCACACCGCGTCCGGCGTTGCGGTCTCGGCACAGAAGCAAGGCGTGTTGCCGATCAGCCAGCAATCGCTGTTCGTGCTGTCGAGCCTGGCCTATCACGCTTACGAAGGGGTGGCCTTGAACCATGAGGAAAAGGCGCGCTTGCAGGCGGACCTGGGCGAAAGCAACTTCCTGATGCTGCACAACCATGGCTTGCTGACGTGCGGCGGCACCATCGCCGATACCTTCCTGATGATGTTCACTTTTCAGCGGGCCTG
This sequence comes from Pseudomonas sp. Q12-87, assembly GCF_001269755.1. Lineage (NCBI taxonomy): Bacteria > Pseudomonadati > Pseudomonadota > Gammaproteobacteria > Pseudomonadales > Pseudomonadaceae > Pseudomonas > Pseudomonas sp. Q12-87. The sequence goes on from NZ_LHVI01000008.1 coordinate 6,713, forward strand.
CGATATTCAGGTCATGGCACAGAACGGCGGGGCCGAATTGATAGCCATTGAACCGCAGATCCTGGCCGGCGCCCGGGCGATGATCGCCGGCGTAACCAAAAGCGCCCAAGGCATGGGTGGCGCGCTGGCCTGGCCGGCGCTGCTGCGCAAGCTCGATCAACAAGACGGCGGGTATAGAAACTGATGCACCCCGCCCAGATCCCCCTGCGTATCTGGCGCCAGCGTAGCCAGACCTTCATGTTTCGCGGCCATGCCATCCGTTATTGGGTCGCGGGCCAGGGCGAGCCACTGCTGCTGATCCATGGTTTCCCCACGGCCAGTTGGGATTGGCATTACCTGTGGCAGCCGTTGGCACAGCGCTACCGTGTAATAGCATGCGATATGCTCGGGTTCGGCGATTCCGCCAAGCCCATCGACCATACCTACAGCCTGCTGGAGCAGGCGGATCTGCAACAGGCTTTGCTGGCGCATCTGAAAGTGAATCAAGCGGTGCATGTGCTGGCCCATGACTATGGGGACAGCGTCGCCCAGGAGCTCATCGCGCGGCACTACGAAGCGCGCACCCAGCTCGCCAGTTGCGTCTTTCTCAATGGCGGTCTCTTCCCGGAGACTCATCGCCCCGTACTGGTCCAGAAGCTGTTGCTCAGCCCCCTGGGCTGGTTAATCGGCCGGGCATTCTCCCGACAAAGCCTGGCGAAAAGCTTCCGCGAGATTTTCGGCCCCGACAGTGCCCCCACTGAAAGCGAGCTGGATGATTTCTGGAGCCTGATACAAACCCATCATGGCCCAAGGATCATGCACAAACTCATCGCCTATATTCCCGAACGACGGGTGCAGCGTGACCGCTGGGTGCGGGCGATGCAGCGCGGTGAAATACCGTTGCGGGTGATCGACGGCGCGCTCGATCCGATTTCCGGTGAACACATGGTGGCGCGCTACGAGGCCCTGATCCCGAACCCCGATACGGTGTTGCTACCCGATATCGGCCACTACCCGCACACCGAGGCGCCGTTGCAGGTACTCAAGCATTACCTGGCGTTTCGCGAAAACATCGCCGCGCCACACAGGCAGTTGGCCTGCTCATGACCCTGGCAGGCAGGCCTTCGGGCGTTTACGAGACCACATTCCACCGTAGATCCCTTGTGGGATCGAGCTTGCTCGCGATAGCGGTACGTCTGCCAGCAGCCAATCGAATGCGCCGCCGTGGCCTGGGCCCGCATCATCCCCCCGCCTTATCGCCCACCATTCACTCGCAATCGTGTTGATTGTGACCGGCTGATTTGTGCCGGACACTCGTGCCCATTGTCCTGTCGGCCTGCTGGAGTTCTGCCATGAATGAGTCTGTGCGCTTCGAAGATAAAGTCGTGATCGTCACGGGGGCCGGCGGTGGCCTGGGCCGTGCCCATGCGCTGCTGTTCGCCAGGCAAGGGGCGAAGGTGCTGGTCAACGACCTCGGCGGCTCCGCGCAGGGCGAAGGTGCCAACGCCTCGGCGGCGGACCGGGTGGTCGCCGAGATCCGCGAGGCAGGCGGCATTGCCGAGGCCAACCACGACTCGGTCACCGATGGCGACAAGCTTGTACAGAACGCCCTCGATGCCTTTGGCCGGGTCGACGTGGTGGTCAACAACGCCGGGATCCTGCGGGACAAGACCTTTCACAAGATGGACGACGCCGACTGGGACCTGGTCTATCGCGTCCATGTCGAAGGCGCTTACAAAGTCACCCGCGCCGCGTGGCCTCACCTGCGCGAGCAAAACTATGGACGGGTGATTTTCACCGCTTCCACCTCGGGCATCTACGGCAACTTCGGCCAATCCAACTACGGCATGGCCAAGCTCGGTCTTTATGGCCTGACCCGTACCCTGGCCATTGAAGGGCGCAAGAACAACATTCTGGTCAATGCCATCGCCCCCACTGGCGGCACCCGCATGACCGAAGGCCTGATCCCGCCGCAGGTGTTCGAGCAACTCAAACCCGAACTCGTCAGCCCTCTGGTGGTGTACCTGGCGAGTGAAACCTGCCAGGAAACCTCCGGCCTGTTCGAAGTGGGCGGCGGCTGGATGGGCAAGGTGCGCTGGGAGCGCAGCCTGGGCGCGGGCTTTGATCCGCGCAAAGGTTTTTCGCCCGAAGATGTCGCCGCTCATTGGCAGCAGATCTGTGATTTCGAGGATGCGGTGCATCCGAACGATAATCTTGAAGCGTTGAAGGAAATGATGGCGAATCTGCAGCGTTACGCTGTTTAGCCCGTTGCCTCGACCGCTTGCCGTCGTCAACGGCAACGACGGTCAGGGAAAGTATTTCTTCACCAAGGCCGTCCGGTTCGCGGCGGTCTCGATAGAGCACGGGTTTATCCCGTACGGCTTCTGTTGCGGGTTATTGGGGCACCGCTCTTGTATGATCAATGAACCCTTTCGCTGCATCTATCAGCAGCGAAAGGGCGCAGATTTAAACAGGCTCAGGGCTGCTTGAAGCCTGGTTTTCCGTTGGCCGCGCGCCAGTTTTTTATCTCGTCGACTATCGCCTCAGAGCTTTCCTTGCCAGGCTCGGGATAAAATAGAAGATCCGATCCTGCGGGGTGCTCTGAGATTCTCTCGAATTCTAGTACTGCATCGACATCGGCTTCTTCTGAAGGATAGTTGCCCTCTGAAATTTCTATTACAAATGCGAGGAACTCTTTCTCGGTTATGTCTGTTATTGAGTTTTTCATTACTTGCGCTCTCTATGAATTTCAATGTGTCTTTTAGGAGTGATGAGAGTAATGTTGTCGATATCGTAAACTTGACCATTTAAGGAGATGAAATGTTTGTGGTGAAGTTCATATCTTGTTCGGGCGCCAATTTTTTCAGCTTTCCTGACGTAGGCGGAGCGTCCTTTCTCCATACGAACCCGATTGCGTAAATTAAACTGTTGAGAAAGTATAGGATCCCCAGCGACGGCTTTCCAAAAAGCCTCCCGAAACCCCCTGAAATTCCTGAATTCCTTCCCTCTCAACTGTTCCGCAATCTGCGACGGAATAGGTGCCCCTTCTCCTTTTGATGCTGCATCCGCCCATATCCCTGAAACGGGAGTACCACTGCCCAGTGCAACCCCAGGATCTTCCCGCCGATCCCTGAACATGACGTACAGAGGCGGCAGGCCTGAGTCGATTGGGAAGACGAAAATATAATCATCGAAGCTGTTTACGGTTATTTCGGGGAACGGATCGATCCTTCCCGAAATGGGCGTAACCGATGCGCCTGTATAAACAGGCGGGGCAGGCGGTTCGGCGGGAAGCGCGGTGGAACTGTTTGCGGGTTGAACGACCGGCGTCCACGTCAAAGTTCTGGGTGGGGTTTCTTCAGTTTTAGCGATGTAGAGGTTCTGTTGCGCGTTATAGGTAACGGGCGCCACTCGGACTTTCGACGGGTGGGTTACACCATCAGTGTTGATCACCAGGATCTCTGACTGGTCATCCGCTGCTTCTTGGGAAGTGAGGCGTACCGGCAAGTCAACGACTCCGTCGGCCGCCGCGATTGCATGCAAGTCGTGGTGATGTGTCGGCGCGAGCTCGGAAAGTGGTGTGCTGAACGCATATCGCTCGGGTAATTCACCGTTCGCAAGCTTGGGTGAATAGAGCAGCGCGCCAAAACCCGCCAAGGCCGGCCCTGCCACTGCCGTGAGCGATTCGACAGCCATGGCGACTGCGGCTCGTAGCGCAGCCTGGATAGCCAAGGTCGCTTCCGGGCTTATGGCCAGGCTACTGCCGACGAGTGTGAACACTGGACCGGCTGCGGCTGACGCACCCGGTATTGGATATGCGCGCCCCGCCAGGACTTGTTCCAGTGCTTGTGCCTGGGCTACGCGTAGGGTCTCGGCTTCGGCCGCCTTGCGTGCTTCTTCCGCGGATACCCATTCATCAGAACTGTTAAAGACGGTATAAATCGGTGGAATACCCGACTCGACTGGGAACACCGTGACGAACCCGCTGCCAAAATCATAATCCTCTAGCTCCGGTTCCTCCGCTAACCAGTTGATAGAGGCCCAAGGGCTCCTGCCCTCATAGAGAACAATATTTGGGACGCTAAAAGGCCGAGTCGTAGATGCGTCGGTCCCTTTTACGATGGGCGTCCAGGTCATCCTGATAGACGAGCCGTCCGGACTGTAGGACCTATAGACATTGTTGTGGGGGTCGAGTGTCGCAAGCCTGATCGGCACGCTGGAGGGTACCGATGTTCCGTCGGCGCCCGCCACGACGAAATCCATTTCGTGATTGGTGGTCACTGAGCCCAAGACAACCGGGAGATCGATTTCTCCTTTTGATACTGCAACTGCAAGTAAATCATTGGCGTTGTCGGGTACAAACTCTGATAGCGGAACACTCAGGGCGTAGCGTTCTCCGTTGCCAAGCTCTGACGGGTCGACAAGTGTTGCAAAGCCTGCGACGGCGGGTAACGCTGTTGCTGCAACCGCTTCTAGGATCGCCGAAACCGCGGAGCGTAACTCATCCGCGATACCCGAGGCGGTCACAGGGTTGGGAGCAAGACTCCCTCCTGCAATTGTAAATACGGGGCCGGCGGCTGCGGCGGAGCCCGATACGGGAAATGTACGGGTAGCCCGGTCTGGTTTACGTGCCTTCTGAACTTCTGCCTGGCGCCTCGCTTCTTCCGCGTCCCGTTCTGCAATGCGGGCCCATCTTTCGGCCTCCCATAACGCCATGGCGGCCTCGTGGGCTTGTTTAGCCGCTACTGTTGCGGCAACCTGTGCAATCCGTGCTTGTTCTTCAGCAGCGCGTTTAGCCTCGGCTTCGGCTGCCTTGCGCGCCTGTTCCTGTGCCAGGCGTTCGGCTTCCGCTTGGGCCCTTGCCTGAGCCTCTGCGGCTGCTTTCGCGTTTGCCTCGGCAATGGCTTTGTTGTGTGCGGCTAAGCGAGCATCCATTAGCTTGATTTGCTCAGCCAGAAACTTCGCCTCGTACGCCGCAGCATAAGAGACATTCCACTTGGAAATGGCATTGTAATAAGCCCTTTGTCCTCCACGACGGCCAATGAGCTCGAAACCTTTATAACGTGCGTCTTGAGTTTTGTGTGTCAGTGGATCATGACCATAATAAAGATTAGCTATTGCTATGTGTTGTTGATGGTCTGTCCTCGCTTTGAAAAGTTGTAATTTGAGTGTTCGCAATTCAATTTCGATCGCATCGGTTCCAGGAGGAACCACCGCAGCAACGGCCGCTCTTGTTTTTGCGAGTTCGGCGTTGGTTATATTAATGATATTGCCGATATTTTCGTTGAAAAGTTCTTCCGTGGATGTGTTGCTTTCCTCCAGCCAATCATAGGCATAATCCATGGCGTCGTAGGCACGATCGGAGTGGTCTGGGCCTGATACGCGACTTGCGCTAAATCCAAACCCGTCAGATGACGAAGGTGTGCGAGGTATACCTCTATTCACAAGGATGTTTTTTTCTTGCTGCATATCGAGTTCCTTTCGAATCGAATCTGAATAGCCAAACCGTCATTCAGCACGTACGGTCGTTCGTGGCTATTTGCGTAGCCCCCCATCCTGGGCGACCAAGGAAACTATAAGTTCGATCTCTAAATGCAGGCAGGTGAGCCTTTCCGACAATAACGTAGGAAACAAGAAGTTTTAACTCGGAAATAACCCCACATAAAAAAGGCCGCTGCAAAAAGCAGCGGCCTAAGGCATGACGTTGCAAAGGAGCTACAAATCAACGTCGGTAAAACACGGGATGACGGACCGATACACCAGCCCATCCGAATGACGGTGCGCCAGGCATGAGGGATGCCGCGGCGACTTGTGCTTGCAGGCCCGTTGCCCTGCAAGCCCGGCCAGCATAGGCATCGAGCCCAGCGGGAAACAGCCCGGATCCGGACATGCACCGTTGCAGGGCGTGTAACAGTAGCAGGTGCCGCATGAATATGCGCGGCGCTGATAGTCCATCATCCAGAGCGTCCATGCGCAGCGCAAAGGCCCGTCTCGCATGGGCTGTAATCCTTTTTAGGTACAGCGCGAATACCTCCTTGGTGCGCTTATCGCCCATGGCGTGCGGCAGTAGGGTGAAGCCTCTGTCACTCACCGGGGAAGACGCATGACAACAATAACAATGCGCGCCATCTTCAAGCCGCAGGCGCTGGCCGCCGCGGTGGCCTTGGGCTGCTGTGCCCAGGCGCAGGCCGTTTCATTCAACATTGGCGAGATCGAGGGTCAGTTCGACTCGTCGCTGTCCGTGGGCGCGAGCTGGGGCATGCGCGATGCCGACAAGGATCTGGTGGGCACGGTCAATGGCGGCAGGGGCCAGTCCTCCACCGGCGATGATGGGCGGCTGAACTTCAAGAAGGGCGAGACCTTTTCCAAAATCTTCAAAGGCCTGCACGACCTTGAACTCAAGTACGGCGACACCGGTGTGTTCGTGCGTGGCAAGTATTGGTATGACTTCGAACTCAAGGACGAAGGTCGCGAATTCAAGGACATCAGCGACAGCAACCGCAAGGAAGGCGCCAAGTCGTCCGGCGCGCAAATTCTCGATGCCTTCGTCTATCACAACTACTCCATCGCCGATTTGCCGGGCACCGTGCGGGCCGGCAAGCAGGTGGTCAGTTGGGGGGAAAGTACCTTCATCGGCAACTCCATCAACAGCATCAACCCGGTGGACGTATCCGCGTTCCGTCGCCCGGGTGCGGAGATCAAGGAAGGCCTGATCCCGGTGAACATGCTGTTCGCTTCCCAGGGTCTGACCGACAAGCTCACCGTCGAAGGTTTTTATCAACTGGAGTGGGACCAGACGGTTGTGGATAACTGCGGCACCTTCTTCGGTAACGATGTGGTGGCCGATGGCTGTACGACCGGTTACACCGTTGGTAGCCCGGCGATTGCGCCATTCGTGCCATTGACGCGTGCGTTCGGCCAGGAAATCCAAGTGAACCGCGAAGGGGTCGTCGTTGCCCGTGGCGGCGACCGCGATGCCCGGGATTCCGGCCAGTGGGGCACGGCGTTGCGCTGGCTCGGCGATGACACCGAGTACGGCCTGTACTTCATGAATTACCACAGCCGCACGCCTACCGTCGGGACCACAACGGCGGGGCTCTCGACCTTGGCAGCGTTGCCGGGAATGGTCGGGATTGCCAACGGCCTGGCCCCTGGCAGCGGCGCGGGCCTGGCCCAGAGCGTGATGCTGGGACGCGGTCAGTATTACCTTGAATACCCGGAAGACATTCGCCTGTACGGCGCCAGTTTCTCCACCACGCTGCCCACCGGTACCGCGTGGACTGGGGAAATCAGCTACCGCCCCAACGCCCCGGTGCAGATCAATACCAACGACCTGACCCTGGCGCTGGTCAACCCCATCGCTGGCGGCGCGGCATCGCCGATTGCAACCACGCCGGGTGCGGATAACACCGGTTACCGGCGCAAGGAAGTGACCCAGATCCAGAGCACCATGACCCATTTTTTCGACCAAGTGCTGGGCGCTGATCGCCTGACCGTGGTCGGCGAGGCGGCGGTGGTGCACGTCGGTGGCCTGGAGTCCAAGGACAAGCTGCGTTATGGCCGTGATTCGGTCTACGGTCAGTACGGGTTTGGCGGCGACACCGATGGCTTTGTCACCTCGACTTCCTGGGGCTATCGCGCCCGGGCGATCCTCGACTATTCCAACGTCATTGGCGGCGTGAACTTCAAGCCCAACGTGTCGTGGTCCCACGATGTGGCCGGTTACGGCCCCAACGGCCTGTTCAACGAAGGCGCCAAGGCCATCAGCGTCGGTGTCGATGCCGACTACCGCAACACCTACACCGCCAGCCTGAGCTACACCGACTTTTTTGGCGGCGACTACAACGTCCTTGAAGACCGCGACTTCCTCGCGTTGAGCTTCGGCGTGAACTTCTGATCTGGCTGACAAGGAAAACCCAATGCGCAAGATGATCCTGCAATGCGGTGCCCTGGCCCTGAGCCTGTTGGCCGCGAACGTGATGGCGGCGGTTTCGCCGGATGAAGCGAACAAGCTGGGCACCAGCCTCACGCCCATAGGCGCGGAAAAGGCCGGCAATACCGATGGCTCGATCCCGGCCTGGACCGGTGGGATTGCGAAAAATGCCGGCGCCGTGGACAGCAAGGGTTTCCTGGCCGACCCGTTCGCCAATGAAAAACCGCTGTTTACCATCACCGCCGCGACGGTGGACAAGTACAAGGACAAGCTGTCCGAAGGGCAGGTGGCGATGTTCAAGCGCTACCCCGAAACGTACAAGATCCCGGTGTACCCGACCCATCGCAGTGTTGCGCTGCCGCCGGAGGTCTACGAGGCGGCCAAGCGCAGCGCCCTCAATGTGACATCCATCAACGACGGTAACGGCTTGTCCAATTTCACCGGCAACCGCTACTACGCGTTCCCGATCCCCAAGAACGGCGTGGAAGTGATCTGGAACCACATCACCCGCTATCACGGTGGCAACCTGCGGCGCATCATCACCCAGGCCACGCCACAGACCAATGGCGGTTTCACGCCGATCCGCTTTGAAGAAGAAATCGCTGTGCCGTTCCTGATCAAGGATGCCGACCCGGAAAAGGCCAGTAACGTGCTGACCTATTTCAAGCAGGAGGTCACCGCCCCGGCGCGCCTGGCCGGCAACGTGCTGCTGGTGCATGAGACGCTGGACCAAGTGAAGGAACCGCGTCTGGCCTGGATCTACAACGCCGGCCAGCGGCGCGTACGTCGCGCCCCGCAAGTGGCGTATGACGGGCCAGGCACCGCCGCCGACGGGTTGCGCACCTCCGACAACTTCGACCTGTTTTCCGGCGCCCCGGACCGCTACGACTGGAAGTTGGTCGGCAAGAAGGAAATGTACATCCCGTACAACAGCTACAAGCTCGACTCGCCCAGCCTCAAGTACGACGATGTGATCAAGGCCGGCCACATCAATCAGGACCTGACCCGCTATGAACTGCACCGGGTTTGGGAAGTGGTCGGTACGGTCAAGCCCAGCGAGCGGCACATCTACGCCAAGCGCCACATGTATTTCGACGAAGACAGCTGGCAGGCGGCACTGGTGGATCACTACGACGGTCGCGGCCAACTGTGGCGCGTGGCCGAAGGTCATGCCCAGTTCTACTACGACCATCAAAACCCGGGCTACACCCTTGAAGCGCTCTACGACATCATCGCCGGCCGCTACATCGCGTTGGGCATGAAGAACGAAGAGAAACACAGCTACGTGTACGGTTTCGAAGCCCGGGCGGCCGACTACACGCCGGCGGCTTTGCGTTCGACCGGGGTTCGCTAAGGGTTCGCCACGCTGGAACAATCACTAACGACCGGCAAGGGGCTTGCCGGTCGTTTTTTTATGGGCGCCAATCAGCGCGCTGAATACTTCTCCAAAGGTCAGCGACACAGGTCTAGGGTGGTGGAACAACAATAAACAGGATCTTCGCAAATGACTGCCATGACCCCGTGTCCGGACCGTCCAGGATTGCTGCCTCGCCTGTCCTCGACGCACATGCCGCGGCGGTCCTTGAGCGAGCCCCTGTTGAGCTCCGAAGCGCGGGTAAAGCTGCTGTGCGCGCCGGCGGGCAGTGGCAAGAGCGCATTGTTCGCCGAATGTTTTCTCCAAGCCCCCGGCGACTGTCGACTGCACTGGTTGCCGCTGGGAGGTGCTGCGCTGGATGCGGCGCAAATGTGCGAGCGGTTGGCACAGACCCTCGGGTTGCCGGTGATGGACGAAGCCGGGCTCCTGGCCCATCTGGCGCGGTTGCAGACGCCCACCTGGCTGTTCCTGGATGATTATTGCCGGGTGCCCAATCCCGGGCTGGACCAGTTTCTCGATCGTCTGTTGAGCGCCAGCAGTCCAGCGCTGCAACTGTGGCTCAATGGCCGGCGTCGGCCTCACTGCAATTGGCCGCGATTGTTGCTCAATGACGAGCTGCATGAATTTGACGTGCAGGCGTTGCTCTTCACCGCACAGGATGTCGAGCAGTTGCTTCGCCATCTGCCTGGCCCGCAGGTGACCCGCACCGCCCGCGAAGTGATTCAGCGCAGTGGCGGTTGGTGCGCCGGGGTGCGCATCACCTTGCTCGAACGCTGTGAGTGGGCGCGCAGTCACGCATCGCCGAGTCGGGCGGGGACCTTGCCAGATTACCTTGAGTACGAGTTGTTCAGCTCGCTGACTGCGGACTTGGCCCAGGCCTGGCGAGTACTGGCGCACCTGCCGCGCTTCAATGCGCGGCTGTGCGAGCATTTGTTTGGCGACACTGTGGGCGCGCAGTGCCTGCCCTTGCTGCTGGAGCTGGGGTGTTTCATCGAGCCGTGGGAGCAGACGTCGGACTGGTTGCAGATTTTCCCCGCCTTGGCGCGGTTGGTGCGCGAGGAGCCCTGGTCGCAACGGCGCTCCTGGCATCGACGGGCCTGCCAGTGGTTCGCTGCCGAGCAGGATTGGCAGATGGCCTTCGAGCAGGCCATGCTCGCCGAGGAGTTCGAGACGGCCGTCAGCTTGTTGCAGCATTTGAGTTTCGAGCACGTCTTGCAGCACCAGAATGTGCAGCTGTTGCTGAATCTGCATGATCAACAAGGCGAGGCCCTGAGCCTCGGCACGCCGCAGTCGGTAGGGTTGGTCACCGCAGCCCTGCTGTTCGCCGGACGTTTCGATCAGGCGCAGGTGTGCATCGAACAACTGTCCCGATTCGCGCCGCAACCGCTGGCGGGGCGGCAGCGCCAATTGGTGGCGCGCTGGCAGGTGCTGCGGGGCTGGCTTCTGCACCTCTGCGGTGATGGCGAGCCGGCGCGCGAGCATTTCCTCCAGGCCCAGGCCAGCCTCGATCCGCAAGCCTGGGCGTTGCGGCTGCTGTGCCTGTTGGGGTTGACGCAACAGGCGCTGCTCAACGGTGAACTGGCGTCTGCACAATGGACTAACCGCCAGGCGTTATGCCTGGCTCGCGCCCACGGCTCGCTGGTGTTTGAAGGTTTGCTGGAGCTGGACCACGCCCAAGTGCTGGAACAGCGCGGTGCGCCTCACCGGGCCGATCATCTGCTCAGCGAGGTCCAGGCGTTGCTCGATAAGCCAGGCCAGGATTTTTCCGCGCTGCTGGGACGCATTGCCCTGCGACGCGGGCGCCTGGCATTGCGCATGGGGCAGGAAGAGTGGGCCGCCGAGCAGTTTCAAACGGGCTTGGAAACGGGCCTGCGCAACCAGGACAAACAGGTGCTCTACGGCTTTCTCGGCAAGGCCTGCCTGGCTGCCCACCAGGGCGACTATGGCGAAGCGTTCGCGCAACTGCGCGATGCCGAACGGATCATGCAGCAGCGGCACATCCCCGACACCGTTTACCGTGGCGTCTTGCTGCAAACCAGTTGCCAGTTCTGGTTGCAACAGGGGCGTGCGGAGCTGGCCCATGAAGCCTTGACCCGAGTCCTGCGGCATTTTCGCGGACCGCAGGCCAAGCATGCGCCTCCGGCGACCCTGGAGCTGATTGCACGACTTGAATACTTGCTGGTGCTGACCGAGGTCTACCTGCATCAGGCACCGGACGCGGTAGCGCGCTTGCAGGCAATGATCGCCCGGGCCCAGCATAGTGAAATGCACAGCCTGGAAACGGAGCTGCACCTGGCGTTGACTGAAGTCGTCTGGTTGTCCGGTGACCGCGCCCAGGCCCGCGTGCTCATGCAGGAAGGGTTCAAGCGCGTCAGCTGTTGGCGGGCCGAGCAGGCTTTGCGCGAGCTGCGCCTGCGCCAGCCCGACCTGTTGCGCTGGGCTCAATCGACAACGCCGATCGAACAGGTGGCCGCCAATGAAGACACCTTGCTCAGTCATCGTGAACTGGAAGTGCTGGAGTTGATTGCCCAAGGGCATTCAAATCAGCAGATCGCCGAACGTCTGTTCATTTCGTTGCACACAGTGAAGACTCACGCGCGTCGCATACACAGCAAGCTGGGGGTGCAGCGGCGCACGCAAGCGGTGGCAAAAGCCAAGGTCATGGGTGTCATGGGCTAGAACGACTCGACGCGCAGGGTTTGATCCGAGCCAGGACTCGCCTCATAACCCATACGCCAACTCACGGCCCGGGTCGCCGACAACAGTCGTTGCGCCGCCGGGCCGTTTTCATCAGCGTGGAACAACGATGTCGGACCGACAATCGTCATGACCGCCGCCACCTGGCCGATCGCATTGAACACCGGGGCGGACAAGGCATCCACGCCCGGCATCAGCAAACCATGCACGTGATGCAGGCCGCGATTACGGATTTGCTCGCACAGGGTGGCATAGGCCTGGTCGTCGGCCAGGGCATGGTGGGTGGTGCCTTCGACTTCCTGTTCCCGCAAGCCGATCGTCTCGCGTTCCGGCAGAAAGGCACTGAATACCAGCCCCGTGGATGAGCTGAGCAGCGGCAATACCGAGCCCAGTTGTGTCACCACGGTCACGGCCCGCACGGCCGGTTCGATGCGCACCACGGTCGCGCCATGGTTGCCCCACACCGCCAGGAAACAGGTTTCGTTCAGGTCGTCGCGCAACTCGGCCAGGGGCAGGGCGGCCACTTGCAACACGTCCATGCCGTTCAAGGCCGCCAAACCCACGCGCAGGGCTTCGCGACCCAAGCCGTAGTGGTTGGTGGCCGCGTTCTGCTCGGCAAAACCACTGGCGATCAACGCCTGCAAGTATCGATGAACCTTGCTTGCCGGCATTTGCACGTGTTCGGCCAGGCGTGACAGTGACGTGGAGGGGGACAGTTCGGCCAGGGCCTTGAGAATGTCGGTGCCGACTTCGGCCGAGCGGACTTTCTGTTTACCGTTGCTGAGCGGGGTTTCCATGGCGGCGCTGGGTCCAGAGGCGAATGGGCGTCTTTATAGCTTGACGGTCGCTGTCGAGCAAATTACGTTATGCGTAATTGAATTACGATAAAAATAACCCAATGCGCCTTAATCGCTCCGAGGAGTGACGGGCCGCATGCCTGGAGGCTCCATGAAGCTCGATTCCACAGCGCCGGAGCTGGCTTACCAGTCCGGCTTTGGTAATGAATTCGCCAGCGAGGCGCTGCCCGGTGCGCTGCCCGTGGGCCAGAACTCCCCGCAAAAAGCTCCATACGGTCTCTATACCGAACTGTTCTCCGGCACGGCATTCACCATGGCCCGCAGCGAAGCGCGGCGTACCTGGATGTATCGCATCCGGCCCTCGGCCCATCACCCGGCTTTCGTCAAGCTTGAACGACAAGTCGCTGGCGGCCCGCTGGGGGAGGTGACACCCAACCGGTTGCGCTGGAACCCGTTACCGATCCCTGTCGAGTCCACCGATTTCATCGATGGGCTGGTGCGCATGGCGGCCAATGCCGGCGCGGATAAACCGGCCGGCATCAGTCTCTATCAATACGGCGCCAACCGCTCCATGGAGCGGGTGTTCTTCAACGCTGACGGCGAGTGGCTGATCGTGCCGCAGTTGGGGCGGCTGCGGATCGTCACCGAGCTGGGCATGCTGGACGTTGCGCCGCTGGAAATTGTCGTGCTGCCCCGAGGCTTGAAATTTCGCGTCGAACTGCTTGATCCCCAGGCCCGTGGTTATATCGCGGAAAACCATGGCGCACCGTTGCGCCTGCCAGACCTGGGGCCCATCGGCAGCAATGGCCTGGCCAACCCGCGGGACTTCCTGTCCCCCGTGGCCCATTACGAAAACCTCGCGCAACCGACCCCGCTGGTGCAGAAGTTCCTGGGTGAATTGTGGGGTTGCGAACTGGCCCATTCACCCCTCGACGTGGTGGCTTGGCACGGTAACAACGTGCCGTATAAATACGACCTGCGCCGTTTCAACACCATCGGCACGGTCAGCTTCGACCACCCGGACCCGTCGATCTTCACCGTGTTGACGTCGCCCACCAGTGTCCATGGCCTGGCCAATCTCGATTTTGTGATTTTCCCGCCACGCTGGATGGTGGCGGAAAATACCTTCCGTCCGCCGTGGTTCCACCGCAACCTGATGAACGAATTCATGGGCCTGATCCAAGGCGCCTACGATGCCAAGGCCGAAGGCTTCTTGCCGGGCGGTGCGTCCCTGCATAGCTGCATGAGCGCCCACGGCCCGGACGGCGAGACCTGCACCAAGGCAATCAATGCCGACCTCTTGCCTGCGAAAATCGACAACACCATGGCCTTCATGTTCGAAACCAGCCAGGTCCTGCGTCCGAGCCGTTTCGCCCTGGACTGCCCGCAACTGCAAACCGACTACGATGCTTGCTGGGCTTCGCTGCCTGTCACCTTCGACCCGACCCGGAGATAACCCATGACTCAACTTTCCAATGCCCGTAGCTGGGTTGCCTCCGCCAACGGCCATGCCGATTTTCCGCTGCAAAACCTGCCGTTGGGCATTTTCAACATCGAGGGCGGCGCCTTGCGCAGTGGCGTGGCTATCGGCGATCAAATCTTCGATTTGCAAGCCGGGCTGCATGCAGGGTTGTTCGACGGCTTGGCGCAAGATGCGGTCGAAGCCATGGCCGGCGGCCAGCTGAACGCGTTTTTCGAACTGGGCCGCGGCGCTCGGGCGGCTCTGCGTGAGCGTTTGCTGGAATTGTTGCGCGAGGACAGTCCGTGGCGTGGCAAGGTCGAGGCCCAGGATGCGAACCTGCTGTTGCCTGCGGCCGACTGCCAGATGCATTTGCCGGCGAAGATCAATGACTACACCGATTTTTATGTCGGCATCGAGCATGCGCAAAATGTCGGCAAGTTGTTCCGTCCCGACAATCCGTTGCTGCCCAACTACAAATACGTACCGATCGGCTACCACGGCCGCGCCTCGACCATTCGCCCTTCCGGCACCGATGTGCGCCGTCCCAAGGGTCAGACCCTGCCCGCCGGCCAGGCCGAACCGAGCTTCGGCCCGTGCGCGCGACTGGACTATGAGCTTGAACTGGGCATCTGGATCGGCAAGGGCAATGCCTTGGGCGAACCCATCGCCATCGGCGACGCTGCTGAGCACATCGGCGGTTTCTGCCTGCTCAACGACTGGTCGGCGCGGGACATCCAGGCCTGGGAATACCAGCCGCTGGGGCCGTTTCTGTCCAAGAGCTTCCTGACCAGTGTTTCGCCGTGGGTCGTGACGGCCGAAGCCCTCGAACCGTTCCGCCTCCCACAGCCGGCGCGCCCGCAAGGCGATCCGCAGCCACTGCCGTATCTGTTGGACAAACGTGACCAGGCCGGCGGCGCCTTCGATATCGAGCTGGAAGTCCTCTTGCTGACCGAAAGCATGCGTGAGCAGAACCTGCCGGCCCAACGCCTGACGCTGAGCAATACCCAGTACATGTACTGGACCGTGGCGCAGATGGTTGCGCACCACAGTGTCAACGGTTGCCAGTTGCAGGCCGGTGACCTGTTTGGTTCGGGGACCTTGTCGGGCCCTCAGAGCGGTCAGTTCGGCAGCCTCCTGGAAATCACTGAAGGCGGGAAGAAACCGATCGAACTGGCGTCCGGTGAAGTGCGCCGGTTCCTGGAGGACGGCGACGAAATCATCCTGCGGGCCCGTTGCCGTCGCGAGGGTTTCGCCTCCATCGGTTTTGGCGAGTGTCGCGGCAAGATCCTGCCGGCGCATTGAGAGGGCAGGGCATGGAACTCTATACCTATTACCGCTCGACCTCGTCCTATCGGGTGCGCATCGCGTTGGCGCTCAAGGGCCTGGATTACCAGGCCCTGCCGGTCAACCTGATCGCACCGTCCGGGGGCGAGCATCGCCAACCGGCCTATCTGGCGATCAACCCCCAGGGGCGAGTGCCGGCGCTGCGCACCGATGAGGGCGAGTTGCTGGTGCAGTCACCGGCCATCATCGAATACCTGGAGGAACGTTATCCCCTAGTGCCGCTGCTCAGCGCCGACCTGGCGGTGCGTGCCCATGAGCGTGGCGTCGCGGCGCTGATCGGTTGCGACATTCATCCGCTGCATAACGTCAGCGTGCTCAACAAGTTGCGCCTATGGGGCCATGACGAAACGCAGGTGACGGAGTGGATCGGGCACTGGATCAGCCAGGGGCTGGCGGCAGTCGAGCAACTGATCGGCGATGATGGCTATTGCTTTGGTGCCGCGCCCGGATTGGCGGACATCTACCTGATTCCGCAGCTGTACGCGGCCGAGCGGTTCAATGTCTCGCTGCTGGCGTATCCACGGATCCGCCGTGTGGCGGCGTTGGCGGCTGCGCATCCGGCCTTCCAGCGGGCGCATCCGGCGAATCAACCGGATACACCCTGAGGGCCTGAACAAAGTTTGTCTGCTCAATGCACAATTGTATTGGGTGGCAGATGCCCCAGCCGTTCGGTCAGCCGGATCCGCTGGATCGGGTCTTCGCTGAGCATCAGGGCATGCTCCAGGTCGAAGCGTTCGGCGTTGGGGCAGTCGAGCCGCTGGTACAGGCTGGCGCGGGCCAGGTAATCGGCCGCGCTGGCGTTGCCCAGCTCCAACACCCGCTCGGCATCGATCAATGCGGCGATGTAATCGTCATTGGCCAGATGCAACTGGCGCAGATTGCGCGACAGGCGCTGGAGCATTTGCGTCGGCTGGGCGTCGACCATGTGTTCGGCCTTGAGCTGCATGTTCGCGCCGTATTGACGTTGCAGTAAGTCCCGGCAGTCGTGGGGGTACAACCGGCGACCACCGCACGGATCGAGCAAATGGTCGGCACCGGGCACCTTCAGCAGGAAATGCCCCGGGAAATTGACACCAACCATCGGAATTTCCAGGCCTCGGGCCAACTCCAGGGCGATCAAGCCGAGGGCCAGCGGTTGCCCGCGTTTGCGCACCAGGACCTTGTCGAGCAACGCTGCCCATGGACGCAGCGGCGTGGAATCGTCCTGGGCGAACCCCAAGTCATTGAGTCGTCGCAATAGCGGCTGGCCCAGTTCACTGACGGGCAGCATCGGCAGGTCATGGCTGACCCGCCGTTGCAGATCCTTGAAATCCTTCAGCAAGGCCGCTACGTCCACGTCATGGTGATGTTCGGCAGCGATCCAAAGTGCTGCTTCAAACAGCGCCGGTGGCGAGCGGTGCAGGCAGTCGAAAAAGGCTTGGCGCGGTTTCATCGGACTCTCCGAGGCTATGCCCCGTTTTAGCTCTGCCATGGGTTTTCGTCCAGTCCCGGACAAACGCAGCAACGAGATATGCCCAAAAGCACTGACGGCCCTGGCGCCTTATTCCGGCCTGCTCCAGCAATTTTTGCCTGCACGCCTATACTGGCGAAACAAACAAAAGTGATTCGGGAGCCTGTCGATGTTCGCTCTCATGCAAAGCTCCCGCCTTGAATCGCTGCACTTAAGCGTAGACCCGACCACCGGGTTGAAGGCGGTGATTGCCATACATTGCAGCCGCCCCGGGCCTGCCCTGGGGGGATGCCGTTATCTTGCCTACCCCGACGATGAAAGCGCCGTGGCCGACGCCGTGCGCCTGGCCCAGGGCATGAGCTACAAGGCTGCCCTGGCCGGCTTGCCCGTGGGCGGTGGGGTGGCGGTGATCATGCGCCCGGCCCATGTCGAAAGTCGGGCGGCGCTGTTCGAAGCCTTCGGTCGCTGCATCGAGCAGTTGGATGGGCGCTACATCACCGCCATCGACAGCGGTACTTCGGTGGCCGATATGGACTGCATCGCCCAGCAGACTCGCCACGTCACCAGCACCACCGCTTCGGGAGACCCGGCGCCCCACGCGGCGATGGGAGTATTTGCCGGCATTCGCGCCACGGCCATGGCCCGCCTGGGCAGCGACAACCTTGAGAGCCTGCGAGTGGCGATCCAGGGGCTGGGCAATGTCGGCTACGCCCTGGCCGAACAGCTCCATGCGGCGGGCGCCGAGCTGCTGGTCAGCGACATCGACCCAGGCAAGGTGCAATTGGCGATGGAACAACTGGGCGCCCACCCGATCGCCAACGATGCCTTGCTCAGCACCCCTTGCGACATCCTCGCCCCCTGTGGCCTGGGAGGGGTGCTCAACAGCCACAGCGTGGCGCAACTGCGCTGCTCCGCCGTTGCCGGTTCGGCCCATAACCAGTTGAGCAATCTGCAAGTGGCCGATCAGTTGGAAAGGCGCGGAATTCTTTATGCCCCCGACTATGTGATCAACTCCGGCGGCCTGATCTACGTCGCCCTGAAGCATCGCGGCGAAGAGCTGCCGACCATCACCGCACACCTGTCGAAAATCGGTGCGAGGCTCACCGAAGTCTTCGCCCACGCACAGGCGCAAAAGCGCTCACCGGCGCGGGTGGCCGATGAGCTGGCAGAGCGTTTGTTGTACCGATAAAACCTGACAGCCCTCTTCTGGCAGGGCCGGAAGGGGGCTGTTACGTTCCAAGCCTCGCTCGCCGCTACCTCAGCAGGTACACCGGAAAGCACTCGCACAGGTGCATCACCCGGCGCCGGGTATTGTCCAGACGCGCGGCGTTGTCCGGTTGCTCCAGCAGGTCGGCGATCAGGTTCGCCACTTCGGCACATTCCGCTTCGCCAAAGCCGCGCGTGGTCAGCGCCGGGGTGCCGATGCGAATGCCACTGGTGATGGCCGGTTTCTGCGGATCGTCGGGGATCGCGTTTTTATTCAGGGTGATGTGGGCGCTTTCCAGCAATGCTTCGGCATCTTTGCCGGTGATGTTCATCGAGCGCAGGTCGAGCAGGAACATATGGCAGTCGGTGCCGCCAGACACTACCCGCAAGCCGCGTCGGGTCAGGATGTCGGCCATGACCCGGGCGTTATCGATCACGCGTTGCTGGTATTGCTTGAAACCATCGCCCAAGGCTTCGTTGAAGGCCACGGCTTTGGCGGCGATGACATGCATCAGCGGCCCGCCTTGGTAGACCGGGAAAATCGTCTTGTCGAGCAGGGCGGCGTACTGCGCCTTGGCCAGGATCAAGCCGCCGCGCGGGCCGCGCAAGGTCTTGTGGGTGGTGGAAGTGATGAAGTCGGCGATGCCGACCGGCGACGGGTATACGCCTGCCGCGATCAACCCGGCGTAGTGCGCCATGTCCACCATCAGGTAGGCGCCGATCTCGTCGCAGATCTTGCGAAAGCGCTGGAAGTCGATGGTCCGGGAATAGGCCGAGGCGCCGGCGATGATCATCTTCGGCCGGTGCTCCCGGGCCAGTGCTTCCATTTGCGCGTAGTCGAGGGTTTCGGTTTCCTTCTCCAGGCCGTAGGAAAATGCCCGGTAGATCTTGCCGGAGAAATTCACCGAGGCGCCGTGGGTCAGGTGGCCGCCGTGGGCCAGGGACATGCCCAGGATCGTGTCGCCGGGTACCAGCACCGCCAGGAATACCGCCTGGTTGGCCTGGGAGCCGGAGTGGGGCTGGACGTTGACGTATTCGCAGTTGAACAGTTTGCGAGCGCGTTCGATGGCCAGGTTTTCGATTTCATCGACGACCTTGCAGCCGCCATAGTAACGCTTGCCCGGATAGCCTTCGGCGTACTTGTTGGTGAGTACCGAGCCCTGGGCCTGGAGCACCTCCTCGCTGACATAGTTTTCTGACGCGATCAGCTCCAGGTGGGTTTCCTGGCGGTTGCGCTCGCGGTCGATCAGGCGGGCAATGGCGGGGTCGAAATTTTGCAGGCTCATGGTGTGGTTCCTTAAAGAAGTGCTTCGGCCGGCGACGCAGGCACGTGATACGGCAACACCCGTGGCTGGCTTTTGGTCGAATCGGATAGAAAAATGGACGTGTCTTTCAAGCCGCTGCCGGTGATCAGGATCACGGCGGTTTGCGGTGTGTCGGGGTGTGTTTGCGCATATTTCAACAGGCCGGCGAAGGCACTGGCGGCACCGGCTTCAGGGAAGACGCCGGTGCTGGCGGCCAATCTCGACGCCGCGGCGACGATGCTCGGGTCGCTGACACAGATGAACTCGCCGTCACTGGCGGTCACCGCGCGCATGGCTTTGAGCCGGTCGCGCGGCAACGCCACGTTGATGCTGCTGGCCAGGCTGGTGGGGGCGATGCGTTCGATGTGCTCCATCGGCTGATCGCTGCGCCAGGCGCGGTACATGAAATTACTCTGCTCGGCCTGAACGCCGATCAGGCGTGGGATGCGTTCGATCCAGCCCAATTGCAGCAGGTCGAAGAAACCCTTATAGACCGACCCCAGGATGCAACCGTTGCCGACGGGGACGAACACCAGGTCCGGCACCTGCCAGTTGAGTTGTTCGCACATCTCGAACGCCACGGTTTTCTTGCCTTCGCTCATGTACGAATTGATGCCGGTGGTGCGGTTGTACCAGCCGTGGGTCTCACAGGCTTCGAGGCATTGTTCGAAGGCTTCGTCATATTGCCCGTCGACCAGCACGATCTCGGCACCGTAGCCCTGCATCTGCGCGAGCTTCTCGCGAGGCGCGCTCTTGGGCAGGTAAATGACGTTGTGCAGGCCCAGGCTGGCGCTCATTCCGGCCAATGCCGAAGCGGCGTTGCCGGTGCTTGCCACCGCTACCGTACTGGCACCCGATTGCAAGGCGTGCGCTACCGCCAGGGCACTGGCGCGATCTTTCAAGGACCCGGTAGGTTGTCGCGATTCGTCTTTGACAAAGACTTTGATCCGGGCACCTTTACCGAGCAGTTCGGGGCGTGAGTACAGTGGCGTGTTCCCCACCAGCAGCGGCGGAATGAAGCGCGTGGAGCTCAATGGCATCAAGCGGTCATAGCGCCACATGCCACGGGCGTGATCCTGGGCCAGGCTGTCCCGGGACCATTGGCGCTTGAGTGTCGGGTAGTCGTAAAGCGCGTCCAGTGCGCCATCGGTCTTGCAATGGGGACAGTAGTAACTGACCTCATGGGGCTGGTAACTGCGATCGCAAACCAGGCACTGCAATACATACTCTCTGTACGAATTCTTCATGGTCACCCTCTGAAAGTACGCTGTGCTGGTGCTTTCCTTGCCGGCGTCGATCCGGTGGGCCGGACCGACGGGCACTTCGCTGGCAGAAGGTGTTTCAGATCACCATGATGGCGTCGATGGCGACCAGGGTGTTGCGTGCCAGGGCGCTGGCGCCGGCGGTGGTACGGGCCGGATAGGGCTTGGTGAAATACTCTTCCATGACGCGGTTGAGGGTGGGGAATTCGCTCAAGTCAGTGATGAACGCGGTGACCTTGACCACGTTAGCCAGGGTGCCGCCGGCCGCTTCGGCCATTTGCACCAGGTTGTCGAGGGTCTGGCGCAGTTGGCCTTCGAAATCCTGGGCCAATACTTCGTTGTTCAACGCCGAGACCGGAGTCTGCGCCGACAGGTAGATCGTCTGCCCGTGGCTGACCTTGATGCCTTGGGAATAGGTGCCCAGCGGCAGTGGTGCCTTATCGGTGAAAATGACGTTTTCTTCGCCGAGGAAAGGTTTGGCGGCGGACTGGATTTGAGCGGTGGTTTGCATGGTTACGTTCCTTGTTAAGTGGATGGGTTAGTGCAAATCGGCAACCTGCTTGACGGCCAGGCTGGAGAACTCTTCATCGCGGCACCGGGCCGGGGAAAAATGCTGGTAATTGAGTTGCAGCGCTGCCAGGTCCTGCGGCATGGCGATGCCCAGGGCCGCGTGGCTGCACAGGCGTGCAATCGCAGGCGCCGCCTGGATGCCGTAGCCACCGAGGGCTGCCAGCCAGATAAAGCTTTCTTGCAGAGGGTCCTGGCCGAGCACCGGCGAGCGGTCGGCGACGAAGGTGCGCAGGCCCGCCCATTTGTTGACGATCGAGCGTGGACGCAGGCGGGTGGTGTTTTGCAAGCGGTCCATGGTGATTGCCAGGTCAAGTTCGTCCGGCAACGCGTCGCAGGGCAGCGAGGGGTTTTCATCGCAGGGCGAAACGATCAATCGCCCAGCTTCCGGCTTGATGAAAATATCTTCGTCGACGGTGCCCAGGTAGGGCGTGTGGTGTACGTCGCACTGGGGATCGACCGCCAGTACGGTGCGGCGCAGCGGGCGCACGCCCACGGTGGGCACGCCGCAGCGCTCGGCGAACGTATCGGCCCAGGCTCCGGCGGCGTTGACCACGATGGCCGCCTCCCATCGTTGGCCGTCCCGGGTGTGCAAGGTCCAGTGTCCGTCGCGGTGTTCGCCGCGCATCACCTCGGCTTCACGCTTGACCACGCCGCTGCGGGCGCGCAGGCCGCCCAGATAGGCGCCATGGATGCCGTGTACGTCCAGGTCGAAGGCGCTGGGCTCATGAATGCCGGCGCTCCAGGCGCCTTCGGCCAGGTAAGGCACCAGCTCCATCACTTGTTTGGCGTCGAGGAGCTCGGCCGTAGGCACTTGTCCCAGTACCGCGCTGAAACGCGCTTTGAGTTTGTCCACCCGCGACGCCTGGGCGACGATCAACGCGCCCCGTGGCGACCATAGCGGATGCTCGGCCAGGCCCTCGGGCGGGTTCTCGAAAAAACTGCGTGATGCACAGGTCAGCGAGCGGATCTGTTGGTTGCCGTAGCTTTCCATCGAGATGGCCGCCGAACGCCCTGTGGTGTGGTAGGCCAGTTGCTGCTCCTGTTCGAGCAGGCAAACGCTGCCGTGGGCGGACAGTTCATACGCGGCGGACACACCGGCAATACCGCCACCGACCACAATGAAATCGTAACGGGCGGTCATGGTCGGCTGCCCTCGGCGATGGCGGCGGCTTTGCTTTCCCGGGTATAGGTCAGGACGAAATGCGCCACCAGGCCGAAGATCAGGCCCCAGAACGCGGCGGCCAGGCCCAGGAAACTCATGCCCGAGGCCGTCACCAGGAAGGTGATCAGCGCGGCTTCCCGTTGTTTGTCGTCGGCCATGGCGCCGGTCAGCCCAGCGCTGATCGCGCCGAACAAGGCCAGGCCGGCGAGGGAGGCGATCAGCTCTTTTGGTAGCGCGGAAAATACCGAGGCCAAGGTCGCGCCGAAGGTACCCATCAGAATGTAGAACACCCCGCAGGCGATCCCGGCGATGTAGCGTTTATCGCGGTCCTCGTGGGCTTCGCGGCCGGTGCAGATCGCTGCGGTAATGGCCGCCAGGTTGAATCCGTGGGAGCCGAAGGGCGCCATCAGCACCGAGCCGATAGCGGTGACCGAAATGATCGAGCGCGCCGGCGTGTTGTAGCCCGAGGTCCGCATTACGGCCATGCCCGGCACGTACTGGCCGGTCAAGGTCACCAGCGCCAAGGGCAGACCAATGTTGATGATTGCGTGCCAGCTCCATTCCGGGGCAATGAAGACGGGGTGGGCCACCGCAATGGTGATCGAACTGCTATTGAGCTCACCGAACGAGGCCGCCACGGCGCAGCCGACAATCAACACTGACAGAATCGCGTAGCGCGGCGAAAAGCGCTTGAAAACCAGGTAAGCCGCGATCATGGCCAGCACCAGCGCCGGCTGCAGCTTGATGGACGTGAACAGTTCGGCACCGAAGCGGAACAGAATGCCGGCGAGCATGGCGGCGGCGATGGCCTTGGGCAGGCGGCTCATCAACTTGTCGAAGGCCCCCGACAAACCGACCACCGCAATGATCACCGACGCCACTACATAGGCGCCGATAGCCTGGGGCAGGGAGACTGTCGGCAGCATCGATACCAGTAACGCAGCACCCGGCGTCGACCACGCGGTGATCACCGGGACACGCAGGCGCCAGCTGAGGAACAGGCCGGTGATGCCGCTGCCAATGGAGATGGCCCAGATCCATGAAGACACCACATCGTTAGGCAGGTGCGCTTCCTTGGCAGCCTGAAACACGATGATGAGCGGGCCGGCGTAGGAGATGATCACGGCGATGAAGCCCGCGATAACCGCTGACAGAGATAGATCCTTTCTGAGTGTGTCCATGATGTCTCGACTTGGCGCGGCAGGGGCGCGCGGTGATCAGGGGATGATTGAGTCGATTGCTTCGATTCTAGATCAGTGTATTTGAATGAATTGAGTTGATTCAATAGCGCGACGGATTGTTACCAGATATTTTTCTGCCATCAGGGTTCGTCGATGCTTTGTTTTAGCGATAACTGATTGATTTACAGAAATTTAATCTCAGCTGAACATTTTTTCATGATGTCCTTAAAAACGATCCAATAATCGAATCAATCGACTCAATGCGCAGATTGTTTCGAATTATTAGTTGCCTAACCTCCATGTGATATGCTCGGATATTCATCATTTCTACGATGGGCAGTGATCATTCATGTGGGTTCCCCAGCTAAGCGAGTTCAGCCAGCCGATGTATTTATCGATTGCCGATGCGTTGGCGCGCGATATCAGCAACGGCGTGCTGAACGAAGGCGACCGCCTACCGACCCTGCGAGAGCTGGCCAATACCTTGAATGTCACACCAGGCACCATCAGTCGGGCCTACAGCGAGGCCCATCGGCGCCGGTTGGTGCAGGGGGAAGTAGGGCGTGGTACTTATGTGCTCAACCAGAAGCAGCTGGAGCTGCCGGCCAGCAACAGCGCCGGGCCATTGAACCTGGGGCAATCGGAGCTGCTGGATCTTTCGATCATCAAGCCGTACAGCGAAACCCTGGAGTACTGGTTGCGCGGCGCGTTGGTGGGCATGGCCAAGAGCACCGATTTCGCTCGCGCCCTGGATTACGCACCGGACGGCGGCCATCCGGCTCATCGGGAGGCGGGCGCGCAGTGGCTGCGCCACTCGTTGCCGGATGCACAGTGGCAACAGGTGGTCATTACAGCCGGAGCCCAGCACGGCTTGATGGTCGCGATGAGCGCCCTGACCAACGCCGGCGACCTGGTGCTCTGCGAAGCGCTTTGTTACCCCGGCATCATTTCCCTGGCCCACGGTCTCGAACGGAGACTGCGTGGTGTGCCGATGGATGAAGAGGGCATCATTCCCGAGGCGCTGCGCGAACTGTGCCTGCGGGAAAAGCCGGCGATGCTGGTCTGCGTGGCGACTTGTCAGAACCCGACGGCGGCGATCATGTCGCAAAAACGCCGGGCCCAGATTGCGGCGCTGGCGGAGGAATTCGATTTCATCATCCTGGACGATGACATCTATGGCTTCCTTGCCACCGATCCGTCGATCAAGCCGCTGTCGGCCTTTGCGCCGGATCGTTCGGTGTACCTGACCAGTCTGTCGAAGTCGGTCATGCCGGCGCTTCGCGTTGGCTACATCTACAGCCCGCCGAAGCTGCTATCACGCCTGACCTCGATGGTGCGAAGCAGCGTCTGGATGCCATCACCGTTGACCGCGCAACTGGCCAGTAACGTCATCACCGAGGGCCTGGACAAGAAGCTGATCCGCATCCAGCGCAACGAAGCCGCGGGACGACAGGCGATTGCCCAGGAAATCTTCTCCAATTTCGAACTCAAGACCCAGCCGTATTCGTATCACGTCTGGCTGACCCTGCCCGAACCCTGGACCAGTGACGAGTTCACCATGCTCGCCAGGGCCAACGGTGTGCTGGTGCTCAGCGGCACGCAGTTCCAGGCTGAGCGGTCGGGGACGACTCGTTGCGTTCGGCTGGTGCTGATGTCCCCTACCAGCCAGGACGAGTTGCGCTTTGCCCTGACCAAGCTGGCCAGCCTGATCGATTCAGACCCGCGTCGTTATTACTAAAAAAGATCGCAGCCTTTGGTAGCGCCTGCATGGTGCAAACATGCAAGCACTGCCAAAGGCTGCGATCTTCTTGGGTCATTCGCCCGGCGGATTGAGCAGTTCGGACAAGGCGTCCGGTTGGCTCTTGAACGCCTTGGCGAACACGTCACGATTCTTCGCCATGTAGATCCCGGCTTCTTCCACCTGTTGCTCGCTCAGCGATGGGACGGCTTTTTGCAACACCTCGGCCAGCAATTCGGCGAGTTCCAGCATTTTGTCATGACGGTCAGCTTCGGCTTTATCCATGAACAAGCGCTCCAGATCTCGGCTGCTGCGGTATACCACTTCGACGGCCATTCACCACCTCACATGCCTTCACATTGGTTGTCTTTGTGACTACTGTATTTATATACAGGCAAAAGGATAAGCGAATCCTCTTCCTTTGGATAGTGGCTTTTTAATGTAGACCGATTTCCAGGTTTGTCCCATGGGCAACTCTCCCCGCGAACGAGCCAGAAAAAACACAAAAGTGTCGGATGCGAGCTCATTGCCATCTCAGCCCTAGCCGCTGGCCTTTTTTCTGCATGCAGAACAACCGTCACGTCCAACCCGCATCATCCGGTCGAGTCGACCTAAGGAAACTACATCGTGAAAATCAACTGGGCCGAGAACCTGCGCCAGAACGTCCACCAGATGGCCGAGTCCCTGGGAAACCTGTTCGTCGAGACCTTTCACTACCTGGCGCTGTTCGCCATCGGTGCGGTCACTGCCTGGGCGGCGGTGATGGAGTTCCTGCAGATGATCGAGGCGGGGCACATCAAGATCGATGACATCCTGTTGCTGTTCATCTACCTGGAGTTGGGGGCGATGGTCGGGATCTATTTCAAGACCAACCATATGCCGGTGCGGTTTCTGATCTACGTGGCGATCACTGCACTGACGCGCCTGCTGATTTCCAACGTTTCCCACCACAATCCGCCGGACCTGGGGATCATTTACCTGTGTGGTGGCATCCTGCTGCTGGCGTTCGCGATCCTGGTGGTGCGCTACGCCTCGTCGCAGTTCCCCTCGGTGAAAGTCGAATCCCCGCACCGTAAGGTCGGCGCGGGTTCCAGTGAGCATGGCGAGGTGGAGAAGGGCGAAATCTAGAGGCCGGCGGCAGGGGATGACGAGCCCTGTGCCTGGGGTGGCGGCAGCTTGATGTTGTCGCCACCGGTCATTGCTTCGAGGATGGCCACGGCGCTGTGGCCCTGTTCGATGGCAATGCCGAACTGAATGCTTTGCACCAGGCGCCTGAGCCGTTCCGGGTCATTGCGCTGCTGGGCGCTGATCATGCGTTTGGCGACGATGCGCCCGCTCTTGGACAAAGTCAGCATGATGCTGCCGTCCAGGCCTTGGATGCTCAGGTTGATCTGATAATGCGGCGCAAAGGCCTCGGTAATAATCTGAAAAGGGTTGTCCATGATGCGTCACCGCCTGATTGAACGTGCAGTTGTTGACCGGCCATGATCGGAATTAGTTCGCAACACCGGACCATTGGCCATTCCATGATCGTGTTCATCTCAAGGTTCAGGATTGAACAGGCGAAATCAAAAGGAACGCAGCCTGCACAGTGCCTGGAAGAGAGTTAGCAAGTGGCATGCCGGAAAAACTGTCGGACAATGATCGCGGCACTTGGGCGTTGAACGCTCTGGAATGCGGCTGTTGTGGCTGCCCGTTTCGGGGCAATTACGCGGGGATGTTCGTTGACGGTGCGCCAGGAGACGGGGATTTGCGCGAACAAAGCGAGGCGAGGCAACTCCCGACATTAACAGCGCTTTTGACCGTTGTCCGGCTTTTTTTGCAAATCCATATTTATCTTTTTGAGGGGGTTGAATTGTTCTTCCGCCAGCCCGACTCTGTACTCAAGGGGCCGTTGCGCTAACGTCAATGGGCCCCTGGCGAGCTAGCCGAAATAAGGGATGAACTATGCAAATCCAAGTCAACAGCGATAACCATATTCAAAGCAGCATCCGACTGGAGGAGTGGGTACGTACTACCATTGAAAGCACGCTCGAACGTTACGAAGAAGACCTGACTCGGGTCGAGGTCCATTTAGGGGATGAGAACGGTGATAAGCCTGGCCCCCACGACCTGCGGTGCCAACTTGAAGCACGGCCAAAGGGCCACCAGCCGATTTCCGTGACGCACAAGGCCGACACGCTGGAGCTGGCGATCGAAGGAGCAGCCGAAAAACTGGAACATGCCCTGGAGCATCTGTACGGAAAACTGCGCGGCAAGCGCGGTGGGGTTACGGCGCCGACCGAATCCGCAGCCTTGGCCGACGCCATGCTGGAAGAAGAATTCCTGGAGAATGAACGGGCTGCGCTTCACGGCTGAAGCCTCGCTCATTTTAAATTCCTGACTGAAAAACGGGCCTGCACTTGCAGGCCCGTTTTGTTTTTGGGCGCAGTCTCCCGGACGGCTCGCTCCCACAATGGATCTTCGGCGGGCTTGAATTGTTTGTTCGACGCAGATTCCTGTTGGAGTGAACTTGCTCGCGATAGCAGTACCTTGGGCACTACGAATGCCAGCGCCGTCCGCTAGCGCAAAAACGCCTGCCGGTACTCCCCGGGCGTTGCGCCCAAGGCCTGGCGAAAGCGGTTGGTGAAATGGCTGGCGCTGGAAAACCCACAAGCCAGTGCTACATCGCCCACCGCTTGTTGCGTGTTGCGCAGCAGTTGCCGTGCCTGCGCCAAGCGCCTGGCCAACACATATTGATGAGGGGGCAGGCCGAAGCTTTCGCGGAACATCCTTGCGAAATGGTATTCGGACAACGCACACAACGCCGCCAATTGCCCAAGGCTGATCGCGTCCGCCAGATGGCTGTCGACATAATCCACCAGCATTCGGCGCTGATGTGCCGCCAGGCCGCCCTTGAGGCGAAGTCCTTGGCGCTGGCCGACCTGGCTGAGGAGCAAATGATCGAGCAGATCGTGGGCCAGGCTGGTGGTCAGGAGGCGTTCGCCGGGCTCGTCCCAGTTCAGGGCGATCAGCTGGCGAAAACGTTGAGCCTGTTGCGGGTCGTCGAGAAACGTTCCCTCACGCAGTTGCAACTGTCGGGGTTCACGGTCCAGCAGCGTGACGCAGCCGAGGGCGAATTGTTCGGGGCTGAAATACAGATGGGCGAGACGGATGTCGCCGTTGATGACCCAGGCCGACTCATGCCCAGCCGGCAAAATGCAGAGTTTGTCGGGAGCGCCGGTGGTGTCGGGCTGTTCGCGGCGAAACGTGCCGGTGCCGCCGGCGATATAGCAAGACAGCGTATGGTGGGTCGGCGCCTCGTAGTCTCGGGCGTCATGATGGTTGCTCCACAAAGCGGCCGCCATGCCGTCTCCGAGCTCGGCGCTATGCTCCAGGCGAGCATTGGGCGAACTGTTGAGGGCTTGAAAGACTTGCAAGTTTTGCAGTGTGGGCATGATCGGTTCTCTCCAGACCGAATCCTACTCCGTCCTTCGGCCGCTGCCAGCCTGCAACCCGACAAAACCGCAAGTTTACGCAAGTGCCGGTTGGGCAACGGCGTGACACTGAGGGTCATTGTCAGGAGCCGTCACTATGAACCTCTCGTTGTACCTGCTCACCGTGCTCATCTGGGGCACCACCTGGATTGCCCTGAAACTGCAGCTTGGCGTTGTCGCCATCCCTGTGTCGATTGTCTATCGCTTCGGCCTCGCCGCCCTGATTCTGTTTGCGATGCTGCTGCTCAGCCGTCGCCTGCAGGTCATGAACCGGCGCGGCCATTTGATTTGCGTGGCCCAGGGCTTGTGCCTGTTCTGTATCAACTTCATGTGCTTCCTCACCGCCAGCCAATGGATTCCCAGTGGGTTGGTGGCGGTGGTGTTTTCCACGGCCACGCTCTGGAATGCCCTCAATGCCCGGGTGTTTTTCGGCCAGCGGATAGCTCGCAACGTGTTGTTGGGTGGCGCCTTGGGGTTGCTGGGGCTGGCGCTGCTGTTCTGGCCGGAACTGGCCGGTCACAGCGCGAGCCCGCAAACGCTGCTCGGGTTGGCGCTGGCACTGCTGGGAACGTTGTGTTTTTCGGCAGGCAACATGCTCTCGAGCCTGCAACAGAAGGCCGGGCTCAGGCCGTTGACCACCAATGCCTGGGGCATGGCCTACGGTGCGACGATGCTGGCGGGGTGGTGCATTTTCCAAGGCATTCCCTTCGACATGGAATGGAACACGCGTTATATCGGCTCGCTGTTGTACTTGGTGATCCCGGGTTCGGTGATCGGCTTTACGGCCTACCTGACGCTGGTGGGGCGCATGGGGCCGGAGCGCGCGGCGTATTGCACCGTGCTGTTCCCGGTGGTGGCGTTGAACGTCTCGGCGTTTGCCGAAGGTTATCAATGGACCGCGCCAGCGCTGCTCGGGCTGGTGCTGGTGATGCTGGGTAACGTGCTGGTGTTTCGCAAACCGCGGCCGCTGGCAGCGAATGGCGCGCTGGGTGCCCGCTGAGACATGACCTGTGATGAGGGAGCTTACTCCCTCGCCACAGGGGTGTGGTCTCGTGATGAATGGCAACAATCCGCCGGGCGGCTTATTTCCAGACTTGCGGGTTGACCAGGTTCTGCGGTCGTTCGCCCATCAAGGCGCTTCGCAAGTTTTCCAAGGCGAGGTTAGCCATGGCCTCACGGGTTTCATGGGTCGCCGAGCCGATGTGCGGCAAGGTCACGGCGTTTTTCAGCTGGAACAGCGGCGAATCGGCCAGTGGTTCTTTCTCGTAGACGTCCAGCCCGGCGCCGCGGATGCGGTTGTTCTGCAAGGCTTCGATCAGTGCCGGCTCGTCAACCACCGGACCACGAGAAATGTTGATGAGAATGGCGCTTGGTTTCATCAGGGCCAATTCGCGCTGGCCGATCAGATGGCGAGTTTTCTCGCTCAGTGGCACCACAAGGCAGACGAAGTCGGCTTCGGACAGCAACTGATCCAGTTCGCGGAACTGTGCGCCCAACTGGTTTTCCAGTTCGGTCTTGCGGCTGTTGCCGCTGTAGATAATCGGCATGTTGAACCCTAGCCGGCCACGCCTCGCAATCGCCGCTCCGATATTACCCATGCCGACAATGCCCAGCGTCTTGCCATGCACGTCGCTGCCGAACAACTGCGGGCCGACGGTGGCCTGCCATTGCCCGGCCTTGGTCCAGGCGTCCAGTTCAGCGACGCGGCGAGCGCTGCTCATCAGCAGGGCGAAGGCCAGGTCGGCGGTGCTTTCGGTGAGTACGTCGGGGGTATTGGTGAGCATGATCCCGCGTTCATTGAAGTACGCCAGGTCATAGTTGTCGTAGCCCACCGAGACACTGGACACCACTTGCAGCTTCGTCGCGTTTTGCAGCTGCTCGCGGCCAAGCTTGCGGCCGACGCCGATCAGGCCATGCACATGAGGCAGTGCTTCGTTGAACTGCGCGTTGATGTCGCCTTTCGACGGGTTGGGCACGATCACGTCGAAGTCCTGTTGCAGGCGCTCGATCATGGGCGGTGTGATACGACTGAAGGCGAGTACGGTTTTTTTCATCGTGCAAGGCTCATCTGCAGGGAATACCAAGCACGCTAACATTCCTGACGAGGGTTAGGCGAGACCGAAGCGTAATCAGCGTGCCGCGGATTCCATTTGTGGGAGCGGGCTCGCCCGTGAAGACGGTCTGACATTCCAACATCAATGTACGCTGCCCCGACACCTTCGCGAGCAAGCTCGCTCCCACAGGATGTTCGCAGTCTTCAGGAATTTACGCCGCCCGCAGCGAAATGAACGCGTAATTGACGGGGTCTTCGCAGAAGACCCGCGCACCACTGGCCAGGACCTGTTCAGCGACGTCGTCACCGGAAAGGTGGAACTGCCATTCACTGGCCTGCGGCTCCAGCAGTTGTAAGCGGACCTGGTCGATGGCCATGGCGAACGCTGTCATATCGGGTAAATAGGCGGTAAAGCCGTCGCCCTTCAGCGCGGTGGTATGGATCCCCAGGGATGCGCAGATACGTTCCTTCAACCCGATGTCCTCACGGTCGGCCTGGCGCGAGCGCTCGATCAGGCGCGCCAGTTCCGCATCGACCAGCTTGCCGCCGAGGATCAGTTGCGGGCCGGTTTCCCACGATTCCGGCGGGCATTCCTTTACGGCGATGTTGAGGGGAATGTGCGGGTTGATTTCCATCGGATAGATACGGCACACCAATGGCCGGCGCTCATAGATGCGGCACAGGTTCTCTTCATCAAGGTTGCGGCAACGACCTGCGTTATAGGCGGCGAAGGTGATGGCCACGAGGGCTTCGGTGGTGCCGCTGTGAACCACTGCCGAGCGGCGCTCGGCATGTTCGCGTTGCGCTGTCGGCAGGCCAAGGCCGTTGGGCAGGAAGGCTTCCACCAGGACAATCACCTGGCCGCCGTCTTCAGCCCACATCCGGGCCTCGTCGAGCGTCAGGGGAACGTGGTGATCGCTGCAGCATTTGCCGCACCCTACGCAAGAAAACGTTGTGTTCATTAATCAACCGATCGCATGAGGCTGGAGAGTGGCGACAGAAAAGCGCCGTGGTGAGCGGGCGAAGCAAGTTATGCGCCACTCATCGGGCGATGGCCGGGCGGGCAGCAGGACCGGACGAAGCCTGCGGTCCTGATCTCTCCTTGGGAATGAGAGTGCCAGAAAAAATCGCAGCCTCGCTCGGCCGCTGCTAAAGGCTACAGCGGGGCTACAGCAGGACAGCGGGCCTTAGTGGCCTTGCTCGGCGACAGCCTTGGCCGCCGTGATCAGGCATTTGGTCAGTTCAGGCGAGGAGAACTTGGTCAGTACTCCGTTGGCGCCGGCCAAGCGGGCTTTTTCACTGTTCATGGCACTGTCCAGCGAAGTGTGCAGCAACACGTAGAGGTGGGCGAAGTCCGGGGTTTCGCGCAGGGTTCGGGTGAGCGCGTAGCCGTCCATCTCCGACATTTCGATGTCGGAAACGATCAGGTTGATCTGTTGTGCCGTGCCTTGCAGGTCCAGCAGGCATTCGATGGCTTCCTTGGCGCTGCGGGCGGTGTGGCATTGCAGGCCCAGGTTGCGCAAGGTGTAGACCGACTGCTGCAGTGCGACCTGGCTGTCATCGACCACCAGGATTCGTGCGTTGCCCAGCACTTCGGCGTCTTCCATGCTCAGTTCGGTCGGCGCGGTTTCGATCTGCGCCGGGGCGATACCGTGGATGACCTTCTCGATATCGAGCACTTGCACCAACGTGCCGTCCACCGAGGTCACGCCGGTGATGAATGCGCGCACGCCGCCTGAGCCATACGGCGGCGGTTTGATGTCGGTGGTCAGGCAATGGACGATCTTGCTCACTGCCTGCACATGCAGGCCCTGCTTCGAGCGGCTGACGTCGGTGACGATCAGACACCCGCCGTCCGGATCCTCAAGTGGACGTTCGCCAATGGCGCGGCTCAGGTCGATGACCGACAGCGATGCCCCGCGCAGGGTGGCGATGCCTTTGACGTGCGGATGCGACTCCGGCAGCCGGGTCAGCGGCGGGCACGGAATGATTTCACTGACCTTGAGCAGGTTGATTGCCATCAGCTTGCCGCTGCGCAAGGTAAACAGCAGAAGCGAAAGTGAATCTGCGCGGGCTTTGTTGGAAGACATAAAAACCTTCTGTGGAAAAAAGGTGGGGCGAGCCTGGAGATCGCCAAAACAGCTTTTGATATTGGGTTATCGACTTGTTGGGGGCAGGCTTTAGGGCGAATCCTGTCGATGCTCGGTTCGTTGCTCCAAGATGCCTATGGTGAAGTCGCTTTTGTGGCGAGGGAGCTTGCTCCCGGCTGGAGTGCGAAGCGCTCCTGCCAGTGGTGTGATTTCGAGGTTTACGACCGCTGCGCGGCCGAGCGGGAGCAAGCTCCCTCGCCACGGGAGAGCGCACAAACAATCATTTAAGCCCCAGCCGCCGCGCCATCCGCCCCAGGTTTGCCCGATCCAGCCCCAGCTCCCGGGCGGCGCTGGCCCAGTTGTGCTGGTGACGCTCCAGGCTGGCAGTGATGAGCTGACGCTGGAACGCATCCACTGCTTCGCGCAGATCCCCCGACACGGACGGCATGGCAGGCCCTGAATCGACGGAAGGCATTGGGTTATCCACAAGAGGCCGAGGCAGATCGAGTTCCTGGGCGCTGAGGCTGAGGATTTTCGGGCGCACCGCGCACCTGCCCAAGGCCTTCAAGGCACTGCGGCCGATCAGGTGCTCAAGTTCACGCACATTACCCGGCCAGTCATAGGCCAGCAGTGCGGCCTGAGCATCACTGGTCAGGCGCAGGCTGCCCAGGCCCATGCGCGATCGATTCTGTTCCAGGAAGAAACCACTGAGCAGCAACACATCCCGTCCACGATCGCGCAGCGCCGGCACCTGCAACGGATAAACACTCAGGCGGTGATAGAAGTCGGCCCGATAACGGCCGTTACGCACTTCTTCGGCGAGGTCACGATTGGTCGCCGCGATCAGGCGCACATCGACCCGGTGTTCCTTGTCCGAGCCCAGGCGTTGCAACTGGCCGCTCTGCAGCACACGCAGCAATTTGGCCTGGACGGTCAGCGACAGCTCGCCCACTTCATCGAGGAACAACGTGCCACCGTCGGCCAGCTCGAACTTGCCGCGACGTTCGTTCGTGGCCCCGGTAAAGGCGCCCCGTACATGACCGAAGAGTTCACTTTCCACCAGCGTTTCCGGCAAGGCGGCGCAATTGAGGCTGATCATCGGCTGTTCGGCGCGTTTTGACGCGGCGTGAATGGCCTGGGCCACCAGTTCCTTGCCCACGCCGGTTTCACCGGTGATCAGCACTGTCAGGTCGCTGCCGCCCACCAGGTTGATTTCCTCGACCAGGCGTTTATGGGCCTTGCTCTGGCCGACCATGTCGCGGTGTTGTTGGCCGCTGGCCTGGCGGTAGACCTCGGCGCGACGGTGCTCGTCTTCGGCTTTCAGGGCCAGGCGGTCGATGCGTTCGGCAGCGCTGACCGTTGCAGCGGCGAGGCTGGCGAAGGCTTGCAGGGCATTGAGGTCGATGGGTTCGAAGCGCTCCGGGTCCAGCGAGTCAAGGGTCAGCAGGCCCCAGGGCCGCTCGTCGACGAACAGTGGGCAGCCCATGCAGTCGTGGACTTCCAGATGCTCGTCCAGGCCCTCGACCAACCCGTCGTAGGGATCGGGCAGGTCGCTGTCGGCGGCGAAGCGCGTGGGGTGCGGGTTGGCCAGCAGGGCTTCGAAGCGCGGGTGTTCGCTGACTTGGAATCGTCGGCCCAGGGTGTCGGTGCTCAAGCCGTCCACGGCCAATGGCACCAGGCAGTCCCCGTCGAGGCGCAACAGCGCCGCCGCGTCGCAGGGCATGAGGGCGCGCAACGTGCCAAGCAAGCGACGATAGCGCTCGCCTTCAGGCAGTTCGCGAGATAAATCGGCCACCAGCGGTAGCAGCGAGGTCAGCAGAGCGGTTGCGGTCATAAAGACTCCATGTAGTCTGGATGACTATAACGTTATCGAAGTCTTAATGACTACATTGTCGTTAACCTATTGATAATAAAGGGTAAAAAACCTGGCATGGAAACTGATAAGACTTATGCATCTGTTAACACGCCAGGAGTCACCCTTATGCTCAGTCGGGAAGAACGCGCCATCATTCGCTCCACCGTGCCATTGCTGGAAAGCGGTGGGGAAGCGCTGATCACTCACTTCTATCGCATGATGCTGTCCGAATACCCAGAGGTACGCCCGCTGTTCAACCAAGCGCACCAGGCCAGTGGCGATCAGCCTCGCGCCTTGGCCAACGGTGTATTGATGTATGCGCGACACATTGACCAATTGGACCAGTTGGGCGACCTGGTGGCGAAAATCGTCAACAAGCACGTCGCCTTGCAGATCCTGCCGGAGCATTACCCGATTGTCGGTACATGCCTGCTTCGGGCGATTGCCGAGGTGCTGGGCGAAGAAATCGCCACGCCCGAAGTGATTGCCGCCTGGGCGGGCGCCTATAACCAGTTGGCCGATATCCTGATCGGTGCCGAAACCGGCCTGTATGACAAGAAGGCTGCGGCACCGGGAGGCTGGCGCGGTGAGCGCGAGTTCATCCTGACGGCCAAGGTGCAGGAAAGCTCGGAAATCACCTCGTTCTACTTCGAACCGGAGGACAAGGGTCCGATCCTGGTGGCCGAGCCGGGGCAGTACATCGGTATGAAGCTGGTGCTGGACGGCGAGGAAGTACGCCGCAACTATTCGCTGTCGGCCCTGGCGGACAACGGCCAGTACCGCATCAGCGTCAAGCGCGAACCGGGTGGCCGGGTGTCGAACTACCTGCATCATCATTTTGAAGTCGGCAGCCGCATCCAGTTGTTCCCGCCGTCCGGGGACTTCTATCTCACCGCCAGCGACAAGCCGTTGGTGTTGATCAGTGGTGGCGTCGGCATCACTCCGACCCTGGCGATGCTGCAAGCGGCGCTGCAAACCGAGCGGCCGGTGCATTTCATCCACTGTGCGCGCAACGGCCGTGCCCATGCCTTCCGCGACTGGATCGACGGCCTGGCCGAGCGGCACCCGCAGCTCAAGCGCTTCTATTGCTACGACGAAGACGATGGCGTGAGCCCGACGGCTGACAGGGTAGGGCTGTTGAGCCAGGAGCAACTGGCGCAATGGCTGCCGGAACAGCGCGACGTGGACGCTTACTTCCTCGGACCGAAGGGCTTCATGGGCGCCGTCAAACGTCACCTCAAGGCCTTGGGCGTCCCGGACCAGCAGAGCCGTTACGAATTCTTCGGGCCGGCGGCGGCACTGGAGTAAGACGTCGGTACATCCAACCTCAATGCAAACTGATCCACCGCTTTCGCGGGCAAGCCCGCTCCCACAGGGATCTGCGCAAGTCTGATGCCAAGCGCTGCCTCCTTGTGGGAGCGAGCTTGCTCGCGATGGCGGCAGCAGGTCCATCCCTGTCCAACTGCCAGCATTAATCCGCACTTAACCCTCCTCCTGTTTATTCCCTTCAATGTTGGCGGCAGCCGCTCGTTCACTGTCACGGTCAGCGTGTAGACTTCGGCCATCCGATAGCGCGCCGGGTGTCACAAGGCTGCGCGTCGATCCATGCAGACATAGGGAAACGCAATGAATGAGCAAATGACGCGGTTGGGCCGTGAGCGGCGCTATCTGGTTTTGCTGGGGGTGATCTGCCTAGCGCTGATCGGTGGTGCGCTGTACATGCAAGTGGCCCTGGGTGAGGCTCCGTGCCCGCTGTGCATCCTGCAGCGCTACGCCCTGTTGCTGATTGCGCTGTTCGCCTTCATCGGCGCGGCCATGCGCAGCCGTCGCAGCCTGACGATTTTCGAAGGCCTGGTGGTGCTCAGCGCCCTGGCCGGTGCCGCTGTGGCGGGGCACCACGTGTATACCCAATTCTTTCCGGCGGTCAGCTGTGGCATCGATGTGCTGCAACCCATTGTCGATGACTTGCCGCTGGCAAAGATTTTCCCGCTGGGTTTCCAGGTCGATGGTTTTTGCTCCACTCCCTACCCGCCGATCCTGGGCCTGTCCCTGGCGCAATGGGCCTTGGTGGCCTTCGTGCTGACTGCCGTGCTGGTGCCGCTGCTGGTGTCGCGCAACCGCAGAAACATACGCTGAGACATCACAATGAAACGCCCCGGTTTTCTTCTTGAAGACCGGGGCGTTTTGCGTTTCAGTGTCGGGCCGGATCGGCCTTGATCCGAGACAAGAACGGTCTGCGACAATGTGCGACATGTTGTCACACATCTTGCGCCCTACAGCCTTTCTGAAGCCGAATAAACCTCTTCTACTGTAATAAAAAATTGCCTGGTTTCGAGAAACCTGCATCACTTGTAGCAGGCATTTTTAACAGCGAAGCGCCGAACCGCGAAGGCCCCGTAAAATGGGCGCTTGCGCGCAAAAGAAGTTCATCTCGCATGCACCAGGCTGTCTAAATCGGGCGCAGTAGGCCTACGTTTTTTGGGGTTCTTGTTGAGAATCTATTTCGATAAGATGCTGGCCTGGCGTGATAGCGGCGAAGGATTATTGCCGGATTGGAGAGAAATTATTTCGGGATGAGACATGGTCTACAGCGTCTCAGCTCACTACAATCGCCCGCACCGATTTTCCGACCCGGCTCAAGCTTGAGCACGAGAGTGGTTGAAGGGCGCCAGCGCCCCATGCGACCCCAGGTGTCGGTGCCTCCAACTACCCGCACCAAATGGAATTGGGCTTGAACTAGGCCTTTGACCAACGAATAAGAACTCACTGCTGGCCCAGGATGTGTTGAACAGCGTCTGACGTTCGACGGGCAGCCCTTATTCAATCCAAGAAAATGCCAACCCTTGGCAGGGTGAAGTGTTGGCGATCAAAACCCAACTGCATTGCGCAAGCTGCTTTAGAGGTCGTGAGATGAGTAAAAACAGGTACCCCCGATTACTAGGCTTGTTGCCGCTGCTCGGCACGTTGCTGCTGTCAGGCTGCAACATGACCTTGCTCGATCCCA
This sequence comes from Pseudomonas sp. Q12-87, assembly GCF_001269755.1. Classification (NCBI taxonomy): domain Bacteria; kingdom Pseudomonadati; phylum Pseudomonadota; class Gammaproteobacteria; order Pseudomonadales; family Pseudomonadaceae; genus Pseudomonas; species Pseudomonas sp. Q12-87. The sequence goes on from NZ_LHVI01000008.1 coordinate 44,651, forward strand.
AGGGCCAGGTCGGCCTGGATGAACGAAACCTGATCATCACCGCCACGCTGCTGATGTTGCTGGTCGTTGTGCCGGTTATCGTCATGACTTTCCTGTTCGCCTGGAAGTACCGCGCCACCAACACCAAGGCCACCTACACGCCGAAGTGGTCGCATTCGACCAAGATCGAAGTGGCCGTGTGGACCATTCCGGTGCTGATCATCATCGCCCTGGGTTACGTCACCTATAAATCGACCCACGCGCTGGACCCGTACAAGCCGCTGGAATCCGACGTCAAGCCGATCACCATCGAAGTGGTCGCCCTGGACTGGAAGTGGCTGTTCATCTACCCGGAACAAGGCATTGCCACGGTCAACAAGATCGTGTTCCCGGCGCATACACCGATCAACTTCAAGATCACTTCGGACGCCGTGATGAACTCGTTCTTCATCCCTGCTCTGGGCGGCCAGATCTACGCGATGGCGGGCATGCAGACCAAGTTGCACCTGATCGCCAACCAGAACGCTGAAATGGACGGTATTTCCGCCAACTACAGCGGCGCGGGTTTCACTGGTATGAAATTCAAAGCGATCGCAACGACTCAGGAAGATTTCGACGCCTGGGTCAGTGAAGTCAAAAAGGCACCTAAACAGCTTGAACAGGCTGAATACGCAGCCCTTGCCAAGCCGAGCCAGAACAACCCAGTCGAACTCTATTCCTCGGTCACGCCGAACCTGTTTCAGATCATCGTCGATAAGTACGAAGGCATGAAGCCGGGCAAGCCTATGCACCACGAGAAGAAAGAGCACGAAGTGGCCGCGATGGAAGGGATGGACATGAGTTCGCATTCAGCTGCCGGGGCAGAGGAGTAAACGATGTTTGGTAAATTAAGTTGGGAAGCGATCCCGTTCCACGAGCCGATTGTCATGGTGACCCTCGCCATCATCGCACTCGGTGGCCTGGCGCTGTTCGCCGGTATCACTTACTTCAAGAAGTGGACCTACCTGTGGACCGAGTGGCTGACGTCGGTCGACCACAAGAAAATCGGCGTGATGTACATCATCGTCGCCATGGTCATGCTGCTGCGCGGCTTTGCCGACGCCATCATGATGCGGACCCAGTTGGCCATGGCCACCGAAGGTTCGCCTGGCTACCTGCCACCTGAACACTATGACCAGATCTTCACCGCCCACGGTGTGATCATGATCATCTTCATGGCGATGCCATTCTTCACCGGCCTGATGAACCTTGCGGTGCCGCTGCAGATCGGTGCGCGTGACGTTGCGTTCCCGTTCCTGAACTCGTTGAGCTTCTGGCTGCTGGTATCCGGCGTGGTGCTGATCAACCTGTCCCTGGGCGTTGGCGAGTTCGCCAAGACCGGCTGGGTTGCCTATCCGCCGCTGTCGGGCCTGCAATACAGTCCGGGCGTGGGGATGGATTACTACATCTGGGCGCTACAGCTATCTGGATTGGGGACAACGCTGACGGGGGTCAACTTCCTGGCCACCGTGGTGAAAATGCGCACCCCGGGCATGAAGCTGATGGACATGCCGATCTTCACCTGGACCTGCACCTGGGCCAACGTACTGATCGTCGCTTCCTTCCCGATCCTGACCGCTACCCTGGCTTTGCTGACGCTTGACCGCTACATGGATTTCCACATTTTCACCAATGAACTGGGTGGGAATCCGATGATGTACGTGAACCTGTTCTGGGCTTGGGGTCACCCTGAGGTGTACATCCTGATCCTGCCGGCGTTCGGTATCTTCTCCGAGGTCATCTCGACCTTCTCCGGCAAGAAACTGTTCGGCCATCACTCGATGATCTACGCCAGCGGCGCGATCTCGGTACTGGGCTTCATGGTCTGGCTGCACCACTTCTTCACCATGGGTTCGGGCGCCAGCGTCAACGCCTTCTTCGGCCTGGCGACGATGCTGATTTCGATCCCGACGGGGGTAAAGCTATTCAACTGGCTGTTCACCATCTACCAGGGCCGTCTGCGTTTCACCAGTCAGGTGATGTGGACCCTGGGCTTCATGGTGACCTTCGCCATCGGCGGCATGACCGGTGTGTTGCTGGCCATCCCGGGTGCTGACTTCGTGTTGCACAACAGCCTGTTCGTGATTGCGCACTTCCATAACGTAATCATCGGCGGCGCTGTATTCGGCTACATCGCAGGCTTTGCCTTCTACTTCCCGAAAGCGTTCGGCTTCAAGCTGCACGAAGGCTGGGGCAAGGCAGCGTTCTGGTTCTGGATCACCGGCTTCTTCGTCGCGTTCATGCCGCTCTATGTATTGGGCTTCATGGGCATGACCCGTCGCCTGAACGCCACCACCAACCCTGAGTGGGTGCCGTACCTGTACGTCGCCATGTTCGGTGCGGTGATGATTGCCGTCGGTATCGCCTGCCAGCTGATCCAGTTGTACGTCAGCGTGCGCGACCGCAACAAGCCAGAGAATATGTGCGAACACGGCGACCCGTGGAATGCCCATACCCTGGAATGGTCGACCTCTTCGCCACCGCCGTTCTACAACTTTGCCGTGCTGCCGAAAGCGGACGTCATCGACCCGTTCACCGAGGCCAAGGAAAACGGCACCGCGTACCAGGCCCCGGCCAAGTACGAGCCGATCCACATGCCTAACAACACCGCTACCGGTGTGGTCATGGGCGCGCTGTTGACCGTGTTCGGTTTCGCGATGATCTGGCATATCTGGTGGCTGGCCATCGCCAGTCTGGTCGGTACCGTGGTGTATTTCGCCATCCATGCCGCCCGTGACGATCAGGGCTACATGGTGCCGGTGGATGTCATCGAGCGCATCGAAGCCGAGCAGCACAAACGCCTGGTAGCGGCCGGGAAAGTCCCAGCCACCGCCACCCGTGTTGAAACCTCGTTGGAACAGGCTTAAACCATGTCGAACTTAGTGACCAATGTTGGACACGCCCATGGTCATGACCATGGGCACGATGACCATCACCACGACTCGGGCGAGATGACCGTATTCGGTTTCTGGCTCTACCTGATGACCGACTGCATTCTGTTTGCGTCGATCTTCGCCGCCTACGCGGTGCTGGTTAACAACGTCGCCGGTGGCCCGTCGGGCCACGACATCTTCGAGCTGCCATACGTACTGGGCGAAACCGCTCTGCTGCTGTTCAGCTCGATCACCTACGGCTTCGCCATGCTGGCGTTGTTCAAAGGCAAGAAAACCCAGGTACTGGGCTGGCTGGCCATGACGTTCCTGTTCGGTGCCGGCTTCATCGGCATGGAAATCAACGAGTTCCACATGTTGATTTCCGAAGGCTACGGCCCTAACCGCAGCGGCTTCCTGTCCGGGTTCTTCACCCTGGTCGGCACCCACGGCCTGCACGTGACCAGCGGCCTGATCTGGATGGCGATCATGATGTACCAGGTCCAGAAAAACGGCCTGACCGCTACCAACAAGACGCGCCTGAGCTGCCTGAGCCTGTTCTGGCACTTCCTGGACGTGGTGTGGATCTGCGTATTCACCGTTGTTTATCTGATGGGGACCCTGTAAATGGCTAACGCTCATTCCCATGATGGCCACGACGACGCCAGCCACGGCAGCGTCAAGTCCTACGCCATCGGCTTCATCCTGTCGGTGATCTTGACCGTCATTCCGTTCGGCCTGGTGATGTACCCATCGCTGCCCAAGAGCCTGACGCTTTGGATCGTTTTGATCTTCGCTGTGGTCCAGGTCCTGGTCCACCTGGTGTACTTCCTGCACCTGGACCGTTCCGCCGCCCAGCGTAACAACGTGGTCGCGTTTGTCTTTGCCGCGATCGTGATCGTCCTGCTGGTCGGCCTGTCGTTGTGGATCATGTTCAGCATCCACACCAACATGATGGCGCACTGAGGAAAGTCCGGATGTCCTTAAAGCACTTTATCCAAATCACCAAGCCGGGGATCATTTTCGGTAACGTGCTTTCTGTGGCAGGCGGGTTTTTCCTGGCCTCGAAAGGGCATGTCGATCTGGCCATCTTCCTGGCGGCCATGATCGGCACTTCCCTGGTGGTGGCGTCCGGTTGCGTGTTCAACAACTGCATCGACCGTGACATCGACATCAAGATGGAGCGCACCAAGAACCGCGCGCTGGTACAGGGATTGATCCCGGTACAACTGGCCCTGGCGTTCGCCACGGTGCTGGGCGTGGCCGGTGTCGCGCTGCTGTACTGGGTGGCCAACCCGCTGGCGGCGCTGTTTGCGGTGATCGGTTTTGTCATCTACGTCGGCCTCTACAGCCTGTACCTCAAGCGCAAGTCGGTGCACGGCACGCTGGTGGGCAGTCTGTCGGGGGCGATGCCGCCGGTGATCGGCTACGTGGCGGTGAGCAACAGCTTCGACATGGCTGCGCTGACGCTGCTGGTGATGTTCAGCCTGTGGCAGATGCCGCATTCCTATGCCATCGCGATCTTCCGCTTCAACGATTACTTGGCAGCCTCGATCCCGGTACTGCCGGTCAAACGCGGCATCCGCGTGGCGAAGAAGCACATCCTGCTCTACATCCTGGCCTTCCTCGTGGCGACCTTGATGCTGACTTTCAGCGGCTACGCCGGCATGAGCTACCTCGCCGTCGCCGCCGCCATGGGCATGTACTGGCTGTACATGGCCTGGACCGGCTACAAGGCCGTGGATGACACCGTCTGGGCACGCAAGCTGTTCGTGTTCTCGATCTTCACCATCACCGCCCTGAGCGTGATGATGTCCCTGGATTTCAAGGTGCCAAGTGAGTTGTTGCTGACTTACGCGCCTTAAGCTCCAGACGCTGTAAAAAAAGCCCCGCCTTCGAGAGAAGAGCGGGGCTTTTTCACTAATATTCCTGTGGGAGCGGGCTTGCTCGCGAAAGCGGTGGGTCAGTGGAGTTGATGTTGACTGACACGGCGCATTCGCGAGCAAGCCCGCTCCCACAGGGGAAAAGTCAACTTGGGCTTATTGTTGGGCGATGCTGTAGCCGTCGAAGGCCGTTTTTTGTTGCAGGGCGGTGACGATGCTCTTGCGGGTGACGGGTTGTTCGGTGCCGTCGTTGTCCAGGAAGGTTTCGCTTTCCAGCTCGGCTTCTTCGCCTTCGCCTGCAAAACTGAAACCCAGGAACTCGAAGGCCTCGCGGTCGACGTTCGGCTTGGAGCGAGGTGTGCGCAGGGGCAGGGTGACGCTGATGCCGTCCTTGCTGATGACGAATACCTCGGCTTCTTTCTTGGCCCGCGAGGCTTTTCCCTTGCTGCCGCTCGGGTTGCTGATGGCCTGGTGGGTCTGGTTCAGCACCTTCAGGGCCAGGCCATAGACCAGTTCCTGGAAGGCCGGGTCGTCCTTGTAGCTGGAGAGGATGCGGCTGATGGGGAAGCGGCTGCCCAGGTCTTCCAGCGCCGCGAAATCGGCGGCTTCGGCGTCCTTGAGTTGTTTGAGCTGGCCCATCAGTTCGTAGGCCTTGTCGTCGTCGAACGCATCGTGGGCCTGGCGGATGGCGTTGCGCAGTTCGCGGATCTGGTCGCTTTCGCGGTTCGACTGGAACGCATCGAGGACCATCTCGCTGATGTTCTTGGCCTGGGGCAGATGCTGTGAAAGATTGATGGAGTTTTCGTATTCCGCTTTGGACGACAGGGTGACTACGGATTCAGCGGTGTTGGAATCGGACATTGAAATTTCACTACTTCTGTTAGCTGGATGAGGCGAGAAAGGCATTGAGCTTTTTTCCGGCCGCCTAATCTATTGGACGCGAGCGATGTTGTCACGGTCGGACCGGCAGCCGGTGACCGATTGTTGCCGTTGTCAGGCGTCAGGCGTGCATCAGTGCCAGCAATCGCAACGCATCGGCCGTCGCGGCGCCGCTGGCGGTGTTGTCGAAAATGCACCAGGTGGGCGTGTCCGGGTCGCTCTTCAATCGCTTGGCGAATGGCTCCAGCCAGTTGTCTTCGTAAGGCGAATAGTAGATCCGCGGCGAGCCATGCAACCGGTAGTAACGAATGCCGGGCCAACCTGCGGGCTGATCGCCACCGGGCAAGGGCGAGGGATCGGCGCCGACGCGACCGATGCGCAGGTTATGCAGCAGCGCCGACGCCTGGGGCGCAAGCCAGCTCGGATGCCGTGGCTCCAGCACCGCATGGCCTTGATAGCGATCACGCAAGATCCTGAAAAACGCCCCGGCCACCGCGTCATCGAAGGCCAGAGACGGCGGTAGTTGGATCAACAGGCAGCCGAGCTTTTCTCCCAGCAGCGAGCATTGTCCCAGGAACTCATCCACCAGCCCTTCGCAATCGAGCAGTCGTCGTTCGTGGGTGATTATCTTCGGCACCTTGACCGAGAACCGAAAGTCCGGCGGTACGCTGTCCGCCCACTTCGCATAAGTGGCGGGACGGTGGGGGCGGTAGAACGAGCTGTTGATCTCCACGGCTGGCAAACGGGCGCTGTAGCGCTGCAGATGCGTTCCCTCGACAGGGAAGGCCGGCCATTGGTCGCGGGGAAGCGACCAGCCGGCGCAGCCCAGGTAAAGATGCATGGTTTCGCTCATTCGCAAATGACGTTCTTGCCCGCCAGCTTGGAGCGATACAGCGCCTGGTCAGCCCGGTGCAGCAATCCCGCCTGTTGTTCATCCTCGAAGCGCTGGACCACACCAAAACTCATGGTGATCTGAAAATCGCCAACCGGTAGCAGGTCGGACAGGCTCCGGCGAATGGTTTCGGCCATCAGGCTGGCGTCGGCCAATGTGGTGTTGGGCAAAATCATGATGAATTCATCACCGCCCCAGCGCACCAGCAAGTCGCCGTCGCGCTCGCAGCGTTTGACCGCCTGCACCACTTGCACCAGCGCTGCGTCGCCGAAAGCGTGGCCGTAACGATCATTGATGTCCTTGAAATCGTCGACATCCATGGCGATCAGCGACAAGGGCTCGCGAAAGCGTTGGGCGCGCTCGCAGGCCAACGGCAGCGCTTGCTCCAGGCGATAGCGGTTGGCGACCCGGGTCAAGGCGTCGGTCTCGGCGAGCCTGCGGTTCTCGTCGAGCTGGATCTGCAACTGATGGTTGACCCGGGACAGTTCGCGGGTGCGTTCGTCGATGATGGCTTCCAGGGACTTGTTGCGCCGCTCCAGTTGTTCGAACAGGCGTTTCTTGTCGTCGATGCTGCGATGGGCCCCGATCATGCGGGCCACCGTGCCGTCAGGATTGCGGGCGATGATGTAACCGCGATCTTCGATCCAGATGTAGGAACTGTCCTGCGTGCGGCAGCGGTATTCGGCCTGATAGCCGTGGGATCGTTGTTCCAGGTAGTCGTCGAACAAGGCCATGACCCGTGGATAATCCTCGGGGTGGATCACGCTTTCCCAGGTCAGCACGGTGTTGTCCAGCGTGTGTGGCAGATAGCCCAGCATCGTGTACCAACCGGGGTTGCGGTAGACGAACCCGGTGTTGGCGTTCCAGTCCCAGATGCCATCGCTGACCAGTTCCAGAATGGTATGCAGCACGCCTTCGTCCAGATCGGACAAGTCGAACCGCAACATATCGATCTTCGAGGCATCCCCCATCATTGTTTCCTCAATCAGCCTTGATATCAAAATGCTCGTCCAAGGATGAAGAGTAGCCGATGGGGCTGGGCGCCACTAGCGGCGCAGGTGTACGGTCCCAAGCCAATGCTGTCGCGGGTGGACAGCCCCTTGCGGCGACATCAATTGGTTGCGAGTTGAGGCTTCCCCCATTTCTCCAACGCAAAGTCGACAAAGCTGCGCAACTTCGGCAAACGGTAGCGATCCTGGGCATACATCAGGCTCATCGGGCGATGGGGCAGTTGATAATCCTGCAGCAGTGCTATCAGCGCTCCATCCTTGAGGTCCTGCGCCACCAGCGCGTCGGGCAGCATCACCACGCCCATGCCGGCCTGGGCCGCGCGATGCAGGCCCGCAGAACTGTTGATCAGCATCGGCCCGCTCACCGGCACCTTGATTTCGCCTTCCGGACCGTTGATCGGCCATTGGTCCTGGGCGAAGCGCCACTCGTCGCCTGCCAGATAGGCGAACGACAGGCAGTCGTGCTGTTGCAGGTCGGTGGGTTTTTGCGGGATGCCTCGTCGTGCAAGGTAAGCCGGGGCGGCGCAGGCAGTCAGGGTGTAGTCCATCAAGGGGCGGGCGATCAGCTTCGAGTCGGGAAGGCCGAGACGGACGGCGACGTCGAAGCCGTGGTCGAGCAAGTCCAGGCGTTGATTGGTCAGCACCACGTCGAGCTTGACTTGCGGGTAACGCTGGCTGAATTCGGCCAGGGCCGGCGCCAGGCATTCAGTGCCGAAAGTCAGCGGCGCGGTGATGCGCAGGGTGCCGGTGGGCTCGCCCTGGGTCTGTTCGGCCAGGCGCTCGGAATCGGCCACCAGCCCCAGCACTTCCAGGCAGCGCTGGTAGTAAGCCGAGCCAAATTCAGTCAGGCGCTGACGCCGGGTCGTACGGTTGATCAGGCGCATGCCGAGGCGTTGCTCCAATGCGCGGAGGTGATTGCCCACCATGGTCGTGGACATTTCGCACGCCTGGGCAGCCGCTGTCAGGCTGCCGGTCTCCACCACCTTCACGTAAACGGTCATTGCCTGGAATAGATCCATTATCAAGCTCGGCTTTTAAATGATTGAAGTAAAGCAGCGTTTATCCAGCAGCAGTGGCTAACCATACTGGAAAAAACCACCCGATGGAGCTTGATGCCATGACCGCTGCCTGCCTGATGACCACTTACCAACCCTTGGCGCTGAACTTCACCCACGGGTTGGGCACGCGCCTGTGGGATCAGGACGGCCGTGAATACCTCGATGCGGTGGCAGGTGTGGCGGTGACCAACGTCGGACACTCGCACCCACGGCTGGTGGCGGCGATCAGCGAGCAAGCCGGCCTGTTGCTGCACACGTCCAACCTGTACAGCATCGATTGGCAGCAGCGGTTGGCGCACAAGCTCACCGAGCTTTCAGGGCTGGAGCGGGTGTTTTTCAATAATTCCGGGGCCGAGGCCAACGAAACCGCATTGAAACTGGCGCGCCTCTACGGCTGGCACAAGGGCGTCGAGCAGCCTTTGGTGGTGGTCATGGACAATGCGTTTCACGGGCGCACCTTGGGCACCATGTCTGCCAGTGACGGCCCGTCGGTGCGGTTGGGTTTCAATCGGCTGCCCGGGGATTTCATCAAGGTACCGTTCGGCGATCTCGCGGCATTGGAACAAATACAGCAGGCCCATGCGGAACGCATCGTCGCCGTACTGGTGGAACCGATCCAGGGTGAAAGCGGCGTACAGCTGGCGCCGCCGGGCTATCTTCAGGCCTTGCGCGAGCTGTGCACCCGGCGGGCCTGGCTGCTGATGCTCGATGAGATCCAGACCGGTATCGGTCGGACCGGCCAGTGGTTCGCCTTCCAGCACGAGGGCATCGTGCCCGATGTCATGACCCTCGCCAAAGGCTTGGGCAACGGCGTGCCCATCGGTGCCTGCCTGGCGCGGGGCAAGGCTGCCGAGCTGTTTACGCCCGGCAGCCATGGCAGTACGTTCGGTGGCAACCCGCTGGCCTGTCGGGTCGGCTGCACGGTGCTGGACATCATCGAGGAGCAAGCGTTGGTGGACAACGCCAGGCTCCAGGGCGAGCGGCTGATGAGCCGGCTGCGGACCGAACTGGCGGACAACCCGAATGTGCTGGCGATTCGCGGCCAGGGATTGATGATCGGTATCGAACTCAAGCAACCGGTCCGCGACTTGACGCTTTGTGCCGCCCGGGACCATGGCCTGCTGATCAACGTCACACGGGGCAAGACCATCCGCCTGCTGCCGCCGTTGACCATAGACGAGCGCGAGGTGGAGATGATCGTCAGAGGTGTGAGCCGCTGCCTCGCACAGCAATGAGTTCGGTCCAGGCCCAATACACCAGGGCCGACGCGCTGATCGACGCGCCCAACAGGCACACCGCGACCCAGCCCCACTGGGCATAAACCTGGGTCGCGGCGGCAGCGCCCAAGGCGCTGCCCACGGAGTAGAAACACATGTATGCGCCCACCAGGCGGTTTTGCGCGTCAGGGCGTGCGGCGAAGATAAGGCTCTGGTTGGTGACGTGCACTGCCTGCACGGCGAAATCCAGGGCAATCACCCCGACAATCAGGGCCAGCAATGAAAACTGCGCGAACGCCGTGGCCAGCCACGACAGCGTCAACAATGCCAAGGCGACGCCGGTGGTGCGTTGCCCGAATCCCCGGTCGGCCCAGCGTCCGGCCTTTGAGGCGGCCAGTGCGCCGGCCACGCCCGCCAGGCCGAACAAGCCGACCTCGGTATGGGACAGCGACAGCGGCGGGGCGCTGAGTGGCAGCACCATGGCCGTCCATAACACGCTGAATGCGGCAAAAATCAGTAAGGCCAATACGCCCCTGACCCTTAAGGTGCGTTCCGTGATGAACAGTTTGAACAGCGAGCCGATCAGCGTCGGATAGGACACGCCGGGCCTGGGCGTGTGGGTCGCAGGCACGGCGATGGCGAGTACAACGGTCAGCGTCAACATCAACCCCGCCGAAACGAAGAACACGGTGCGCCAGCCCGCCAGGTCTGCGATGACTCCCGATACCAATCGGGCCAACAGGATGCCCAGCACCACCCCACTGGTGACCGTGCCCACAGCTTGCCCCCGCTGTTGCGGTGAGGCGAGGGTGGCTGTGTAGGCAACAACGACCTGCACCAGCACCGCCATCATCCCCACCAGGACCATCGCGCCCAACAACATCGGCCACTTTCCGGCGCATCCCGCGACAACCAGTGCCACGGCTGACAGCAGGGCCTGGCACAGCATCAAGCGCTTGCGATCGAGCAAGTCCCCCAGGGCAACGATGAACACCAGGCCCACGGCATAGCCCACCTGGGTCGCGGTCACCACGACGCCTGCCAGGCCCGGGGAGACCTGCAGGCTTTCAGCGATGGCGTCGAGCAGCGGCTGGACGAAATAGACGTTCGCCACGGCCAGTGCGCAGGTGACGGAAAACAGCAGCGTCAACGAGCGGCTCAACCTGGGGGCATGAATCGGGGATGAATGTGCGACGGCTTCGGCGGCTTGCGTCTCTGAGATCATGAGCCCTCCTTGGTTAAAACAGGTTTTGTTTTGAAACTGGTTGTTTGATTTCTAGCTGTTTCGGTTTTAATCTGCAACCAGTTTTTCAACCAAGGGAGAGCGAAATGACACAGCAGGCATTGGCGGGCAAAGAGGAGTGCCCCGTGGCCCGGGCGGTTGAGGTCATTGGTGATCGCTGGTCATTGCTGATCATTCGCGACGCCTTTGACGATGTGCGCAGGTTCAGCGAATTCCAGAAGAACCTTGGGCTGGCGAAAAATATCCTCGCCTCGCGCCTCAAGGCGTTGGTTGAAGTCGGCGTGTTCGAGACCAGGCCCGCCTCCGACGGCAGCGCCTACAAGGAATACGCGCTGACGCAGAAGGGCCGCGAAGTTTTTCCCATCGTGGTGTCGATGCGTCAGTGGGGTGAGCGGCATTTGTTCGAGGTCGGAGAAACCCACTCGGTATTGCTGGATAAGGAGCATGATGAACCGATCGCACCGCTTGAGGTGCGTTCTGCCAACGGCAGGAAACTCGAGCCAGGCGACTGCCATCGTCGCCGGGTGAGCAAACCCTGAGCGATGCGGTTCCTGATTGTAAGTTCTAGGTAAACGCAGCGCAGCGGGTGGAATTTTTAATCTTTATCGCGTTCCAACGCCCGCCAGAGTCGATTGTCTACGCCCTGGCACTTCAGACTGAAAACCAGGAGCATTCCATGTTCACCTCGCGTCGCTTGATCGTTGTCGCTACCGCTGTGGCCTTGTTGTCCGGCTGCGCGTCGCCTAACCCCTATGACAATCAGGGGCAGGCCTCCACGGAATCTTCCGGCATGAGCAAGACCGCCAAGTACGGCGGCCTCGGTGCCCTGGCCGGCGCACTGGCCGGTGCGGCCATCGGTCACGATAACCGTGGCAAGGGCGCGTTGATCGGCGCTGCGGTCGTGGGGGCTTCGGCGGCCGGCTACGGCTACTACGCCGACCAGCAGGAAAAGAAACTGCGCGCCAGCATGGCCAATACCGGCGTTGAGGTTCAGCGCCAGGGCGATCAGATCAAACTGATCATGCCCGGCAACATCACCTTCGCCACCGACTCGGCGAACATCGCGTCCAGCTTCTACCAGCCGCTGAACAACCTGGCCGGCTCCCTCAAGGAGTTCAACCAGAACCAGATTGAAATCGTCGGCTACACCGACAGCACTGGCAGCCGCCAGCACAACATGGACCTGTCCCAGCGTCGTGCGCAGAGCGTGGCGACTTACCTGACATCCCAAGGCGTGAGCGGCGCCAACCTGTCGGCCCGTGGCGCCGGCCCGGACAATCCGGTGGCCAGCAACGCCGACGTCAATGGTCGCGCGCAGAACCGTCGTGTCGAGGTCAACCTCAAGGCGATCCCCGGCCAGCAATATCAGGGGGCGCCGCAGCAGCAGGGGCAGACTTACCAGCAGTACCCTTGATTGCTGCGCTGTAAATGAAACGGGGCCATGGAAACATGGCCCCGTTTTTTTGTGGCTGCCGCCACCCCTGCCTAGTCCGGGGACATGGTTTACACACAACCTGTGGCGAGGGAGCTTGCTCCCGCTGGGCTGCGCAGCAGCCCCAAAATCATTCACCTCGGTCCCCCTGGCACACCGCGTTCGCTGATTAGGGACTGCTGCGCAGTCCAGCGGGAGCAAGCTCCCTCGCCACAAAAGTGTTCACTTCAGTGAGTGGGTTCAGTTGGCCTCTTTCACCGCACTCAAAAATGCGCACGTGCGCTCCTGCTGCGGATGCTCGAAGATCTGCGCAGGAGTCCCTTGTTCGTGGATCTGCCCTTTATAGAAAAAGCACACCCGGTCGGCGAATTCCCGGGCGAAGCCCATCTGGTGAGTCACCATCAGCATCGTCAGGTTGTGCTCGGCCCCCAGCTTGCGGATCACGTTGAGCACCTCGCCGCACAGCTCCGGGTCAAGCGCCGAGGTCACTTCGTCGAACAGCATCACCTTGGGCCGCATCGCCAGTGCCCGGGCGATGGCCACCCGCTGCTGCTGGCCGCCGGACAACTGTGAAGGATAGTGGTCGAGCTTGCTGCCCAACCCCACCAGTTCCAGCAAATCGGCGGCACGCTCCCGGGCTTCTTTCGGGTTCATGCCCAGCACCTGCACCGGCGCTTCGATCACGTTTTGCAGCGCGGTCATGTGGGGGAACAGGTTGAAACTCTGGAACACCATGCCGATCTTGCCGCGCACTCGGCGAATGTGTCGGTCGTTGGCCGGCACCAGCACGCCGTTGCGGTTAGGCATGTGGGTCAGGGAATCATCCTCGATTCGGATCTGGCCCTGGTCGATGCCTTCCAGCGTCATCAGCACCCGCAGCAGCGTCGACTTGCCCGAGCCGCTGGGACCGATGATCGCGACCTTTTCTCCCGGTGCGACATCCAGGTTCAGATGGTCGAGCACCGTGAAGCTGCCGTAGCTTTTGGTCACGTCCTGGAAACTCACAATCGGCCGGGACGGAGTCGAGTCTTGCATAGCCGAGGCCTCCTGCTGCGACGCCAGCGTACTGCGCCGGGACAAATCGGTGGGCGTGGACTGAGGTAAAGTCATTAGCGTAGCTCCATGCGCGTTTCAAGGCGCCGTACCAGATAAGCCAAGGCAAGGCTCAGGGCGAGAAAAAACAGGCCAACCATGGTGATCGGTTCCAGGTAGCGGAAATTTTCCGAACCGATGTTCTTGGCCTGCTGCATGATTTCCACCACGGTGATCGCCGACAGCACCGGCGTGTCCTTGAGCATTGCCACCAGGTAATTGCCCAGCGGCGGCACGATCGGACGCAGCGCCTGGGGCAGGATGATGTTGCGGTAGGCGCTGTAGGGCGCGATGTTCAATGCCGTCACCGCTTCCCACTGCGCACGCGGCACCGCATCGAGGCCGCTGCGATAGACCTCGGCGATGTAGCAGGCGTAGTGCAGACCGATGCCGAGGATGCCGACCTGCATGGCCGTCAGGCTCAAGCCGTAGTTGGGCAGCACGTAATAGAGGAAATACACCTGGATCAGCAGCGGCGTGCTGCGGATGAACTCGATCACCGCCGTGGCCGGCCAGGACAGCCAGAGCTTGCGACTACGCCGGCCGATGGCGAGAAACAATCCCAGGACAATCGCGATCAGGAAGCCGATCAGGGTGATGCCCACGGTATTGAGGGAGGCGCGCAACAGGTCCGGCAGGATCTGTGCGGCGTAGGACCAGTCGAACAGCGTCATGACAGACCTCCACGCATCCGGCCCCGGCTCAGCCGTCGCTCGACTTTGCGCATGCCGAAGTTGATGGCCTGGGCCAGGATGAAATACAGCACCAGCGCCAGGCTGAAAATTTCCAGGGTCTGGAAGGTCGCCTGGTCCAGTTGTCGCGCTCGGAAGCTCAGGTCCGACAGGGTGATCAGCGACACCAGTGAAGTGTTCTTCAGCAGCTCAATCAACAGATTGGTTCCAGGCGGGATCGCCGCCAACAGAGCCTGGGGCAGGATGATCCGCTTGAAACGCGTGAAGCCGCTGAAATTCAGTGCCGTACAGGCTTCATATTGCCCCTTGGCCACCGAGCTGATCGCGCCGCGCATGACTTCGGCACCGTACGCGCCGATGTGCAGGCCCAGGCCGACAATCGCCACGGCGTAAGGGCTCAGCTCGATGTTGAATGGTGGTAGCGGCAACACGAAAAACAGCCAGAACAATTGCACCAGCAGCGAGGTGCCACGGAACACTTCGATATAGGTGATCGAAAACCAGCGCAGCGCTCGCCAGGGCGACAACCGCCCGAGGGCCGCCAGCACCGCGGCGACAATCGCCAGCAGCGAACCGAAGAACGTCACCTGAAGCGTGACCCAGGCCCCTTGAATCAATAACGGAAGTAATTCGCCCATGGTTCAACCCGATATCCGATGAAACAGGCAACAGGCATCACGCAACGCGCGTCACGCCTGTTTCGGCACGTCAGTCTCGACTATGGCTGAGCGCAAAGCTCGGCCGCAGTTTTGCTGGTGACGTTGGATTTGTCGAAACCGAATGGCGCCACGGCCTTGAGGTGTTCTTCGGAGCCCAGCCACTTCTTCAGTTCGGCGTTGACCGCGTCGCGCAGGTCCTTGTCTTCGGGGCGGAAGGCGAGGGCGCCGTAACCGATGTGGGAAGGGTCGTCCTTGAATTCGGTCATCGCCTCGACCTTGTCGCCGCCCTTGCCGGCCAGGCCTTTCATGGTCAGTTGCGTGCCGACGGCGGCATCGGCACGACCGGCGCGCACCGCTTGCAGTTGTGCGGTGGTGTCGGGGACCTGGAGGATCTGTTCATCCTTGACCCCGGAATCTCGAGCGTAAGCCAGGTTCACCGTGCCGGCCATGATCGCCAGCTTCACATCCGGTTGCTTGGCGATGTCTTCGTAGCTGTGGAGTTTCTTCGGGTTGCCCTTGGCCACGAGCAACGCATCGGGCAACTGGTATTGCGGGTCGGTGAACAACACTTGCTTGCAGCGCGCCGGGGTGATGTACATGCCGGCGGCAATCACGTCGAAACGACCGGCACGCAGGCCCGGGATCAGCGAGCCCCATTCGGTGAGTACACCGTTGACCTGCTTGATACCCATTTTGGCAAAAATGATCTTGGCGATTTCAGGCGATTCACCGGTCACGGTGCCGTCGGTTTCGGTGAAGGCGAACGGGGTTTCATTGGCGTAGCCGATCCGGATGCTGCTATTGCTTTTGACGGTGTCCAGGGTGGCCGCTTGAACGCTGCCGACCAGGCCGAGGACGGCGCAGGCCAGCAGGAGTCGACGCAGGGGCGCGCCGGTGCTGGGAAGAAAATTGCTCATCGATAAAATCTCCTGTTTCTTGTGGATCCGTCGTTGGACGGCTCTGTGGTAGGAGGCAGTGTTACAAGAGCAAAACGTACAGCGGCTGATCCAGGCTGGGCCATGGATCGGGAACGGCGCCGGTACAGGTCGATCCGGCTTTTTGTCAGGATAAGAACCTGCCTGGATGTCGACCTTGGACCGAGCATACAAAAGCCCCGACACCGATTGTATTGCACTAGGACAATTGCTTTGCCGTGATTGCCGCGCAATGCTGTGCGCACCAGAACACACGCGGGTTGCAGCGTCATGGATAAGTGGAAATCAGCCCTGGAAGTCGCCCGCAGCGGTGAATCCAAATACAAGATTCTGGTGCAGGCCATTGCCGATGACATCGAGCAGGGTGCCTTGGCCAACGAGCAACGCCTGCCGCCGCAACGGCAAGTGGCCGACGCCATGGGCATCAGCGTGCAGACCGTCACCAATGCCTATAAGGAATTGGAACGCCAAGGGCTGGTACGGTGCGAAGTGGGGCGCGGCAGTTTCGTTTCGCGGCGCATGAGTGATCGGGTCGCCACCTATATCCTCGACAGTCCCGAGCGGGCCCTGGTGGATTTTTCCATCACGCGAATCATGCACACCCGTGAACACGACCAGTTCTGGCGCGACACCTGCCTGGAGCTGAGCACCGAGGAAGACCAGCCGTGGATCCATGCGTTTCGTCCGATTGCCGGTTTTGAATCCCACCGTGAAGCCGCTGCGCAATGGATCGGCCGCCAGGGGCTGAAGGTCGATCGCAACGATCTCTTGATCACCAATGGCGCGGCCCACGGGATTTTCCTGGCCTTGGCGTCCCTGGCCGGCCCCGATGATGTGGTGCTCTGCGAAGGCGTGACCGACCATGGGGTGATCGGCAATTCACAAGTGCTGGGCTTCACCCTCAAGGGCCTGGAGATGGACCGCTACGGCATCGATCCCGAGCACTTCGAAGACATGTGCAGCAACGAGCGCATCACCGCGTTGGTGTGCACGCCGAACCTGAACAACCCCACCACCAGCCTGATGCCCGACGCCCGTCGGCGGGAAATCGCCGAGATCGCCCGACGCTTCGGCGTGCACATCATCGAGGACGACGTCTACGGCCCGCTGCTGGATGAACGCCGGGCGCCACCCATCAGCCATTACCTGCCGGAGCTGTCGTTCTATTGCACCAGCATGACCAAGTCGGTGCTCACGGGGCTGCGCATCGGCTATCTGGTGGTGCCCAAGCGCCTGGCCCTGCGCACAGAAAGCATCTTGCGGGTGAACAGCTGGATGGCCACGCCCATGGTTTCGGAGATTGCCGCGCGCTGGATTCGCGATGGACGCGCCGAGTCGCTGGTGCATCTGCAGCGCCGCTTGCTGTCGGGGCGCCAGGCGATGGTCAGCGAATACATGGGCGAGCACCTGCTGGGCCAGCATCCCCATGCGCTGAACGCCTGGATCGGCATCCCGCCCCATTGGGAAGTGGACAGCCTGGTACGGGCGCTGCGGCACAAGCATATCGCCGTGACCTCGCCCGATCCGTTCACCGTCCGTGGCACACCCAAACCCCGCGCGGTGCGGGTATGCGTCGGGGCCGAATGCAGCGATGAGGAAATGCGCGATGCGTTGATCGGCATGCGGGAGATCTTCAATCAGTATCCGCAGATCCATGATTTCTGATGTTGCTGGATTAATGCCCAACACAACCCCCTGTGGGAGCGGGCTTGCTCGCGAAGGCGGCGGCACATCCAGCATTGATGTGACTGGCAGACCGCTTTCGCGAGCAAGCCCGCTCCCACACTGGAATTGTGCTGTTCACGGGATCTGTGTCACTACAAACTAAATTGCCCTAGTACATTCATCACCACAATCCAGCCCTCTTAGACTGCGCCCAACACATCAGCTCGGGACGCGGTCATGGCAGTGTTGCAGCTTCAGGATATCTACCTCGCTCGCCAGCGCATCGCGTCGCTGGTCAGGCGCACGCCCATGGAACATTCCGCCAGCTTGTCACGGCTGATGGGGGTGGCGGTTTACCTCAAGCTCGAATCCCTGCAAATCACCGGCAGTTTCAAACTGCGCGGCGCGAGCAATGCCGTGGCGCAACTCAGCCCCGAGCAGAAGGCCCTGGGCGTGGTCACCGCATCGACCGGCAACCACGGCCGGGCGCTGGCCCATGCCGCTTCGCAGCAAGGGGTCAAGGCGATTGTCTGTTTGTCGAGCCTGGTGCCGGCCAACAAGGTGCAGGCAATTCGCGACCTCGGAGCCGAGGTGTGCATCGTCGGCCAGTCCCAGGACGATGCCCAGCGCGAAGCCGAACGCATCGCGAGGGAACAAGGCGCGACGTTTCTGCCGCCATTCGATCACCCAGCGATCATTGCCGGCCAGGGCACCCTCGGCCTGGAGATCCTCGAACAACAACCGGACGTGGCCCAGGTGCTGGTGCCGCTGTCTGGTGGTGGCTTGTTCGCCGGCGTGGCCTTGGCCCTCAAGAGCGCGAATCCAACAATCCAGGTCCATGGCATCAGCATGGCCCGTGGCGCGGCGATGCACGCCAGCCTCGCCGCCGGCCACCCGGTGGACATCGAAGAACTGCCGACGCTGGCTGACTCCCTCGGCGGCGGCATCGGTTTGGACAACCGCTACACCTTCGACATGACCCGCCAACTGAGCGATGACCTGCACCTGCTTTCGGAAGCCTCCATCGCCAATGCCATCCGCCACGCCTATCACCACGAACGCCTGGTCCTCGAGGGCGCGGCGGCGGTCGGCATCGCTGCGCTGCTCGACGGCCTGATCGAACCTCGCGGGCCCATCGTGCTGGTGGTCAGCGGGCGCAACGTCGACACCGAACACCATGCCCGCGTGATCGCGGGTGCCAACGCCTGATAACAACACCTGATAACTGCGCAACGGAGCCTGTCATGAGTGAAGTCATCCTATTGAGCGAAGCTGATCTGCGCAGTTGCGTGGCCCTCGACCTGCCCAGCATCGACGCCGTCGAACAGGCTTTCGTGCAACTGGCGACGGCCGCCGTGGCGATGCCG
The DNA here is from genome assembly GCF_001269755.1 of Pseudomonas sp. Q12-87. Lineage (NCBI taxonomy): Bacteria > Pseudomonadati > Pseudomonadota > Gammaproteobacteria > Pseudomonadales > Pseudomonadaceae > Pseudomonas > Pseudomonas sp. Q12-87. Next base: position 63,563 of record NZ_LHVI01000008.1, read on the forward strand.
CCGATCCTGCGGTTGGACATTCCCGAACATAACGGTGAAGTGGATGTGAAGACCGCTTACCTGCCGGGCCTGGAACGCTTCGCCATCAAGGTCAGCCCTGGCTTTTTCGACAATCCCAAGCTCGGCCTGCCCAGCCTCAACGGCATGATGATGCTGCTCTCGGCGCGTACCGGTTTGCTGGATGCGCTGTTGCTGGACAACGGCTACCTCACCGCCGTGCGCACGGCGGCGGCGGGCGCGGTGGCGGCGCGTTGCCTGTCCCGCAAGGCGAGCCGCAGCGTCGCACTGATCGGCGCGGGCGAACAGGCGGCGTTGCAGCTCCAGGCGCTGCGTCTGGTACGGCCTATCGATGAAGTACGGGTCTGGGCGCGCGATGCGCAAAAGGCCCGTGCATTCAGCGCCGGACTGGCCCGCGACACCGGGCTTGCGGTCACGCCATGCGCCAGTGTCGACGAAGCCCTGGAAGGCGTGGACATCGCGATCACCTGCACGCCAAGCCGCGAGCCGCTGATCGAAGCCCGACACTTGCACCCCGGCCTGCACATCACCGCGATGGGCTCGGACGCGGAACACAAGAACGAGATTTCCCCGCAAGCCCTGGCGGCTGTCGATCGCTACGTCGCCGATCGCCTCAGCCAGACCCGCCTGCTTGGCGAACTGCACCACGCCCTGGCGGCCGGCGCCGTGGACGATGAGCTGGCGCTGATGGAACTGGGCCAAGTCCTGGCGGGGCAGCGGGCCGGGCGGACCAACGAGGCGCAAGTCACCCTGTGTGACCTCACCGGTACCGGCGCCCAGGACACCGCCATCGCCAACCTGGCTTTCGACCGGGCACGGGCGGCGGGCAAAGGCTTCGCCTTCGGGCGCTAAAGCTGTTTTTTCATTCGTGCGTCATTGATCAGAGGGCAGAGGGATGTCAGAGAAAGTCGTCAATCTTCCGTTCCAACGGGAGGAATACGCCCAGCGCCTGGCGAAGGTTCGCGCCGCCATGCAGGCCCAGGGCCTGGAGCTGTTGCTGGTCACCGATCCGTCGAACATGGCCTGGCTCACCGGCTACGACGGTTGGTCATTTTATGTGCACCAATGCGTATTGCTGGCGCTGGACGGCGAGCCGGTGTGGTTCGGTCGCGGCCAGGACGCCAATGGCGCCAAGCGCACGGTGTTCATGCAGGCCGATAACATCGTTGGCTACCCGGACATCTACGTGCAGTCCCGCGAGCGCCACCCCATGGACTACCTGTCCCGGGAAGTGATCATCGCCCGTGGCTGGGGCGCGCTGACCATCGGTGTGGAAATGGATAACTATTACTTCAGCGCCGCCGCCTACCTGTCGCTGCAAAAACACCTGCCCCAGGCAAAACTGGTGGACGCGGTGGGCCTGGTGAACTGGCAGCGGGCGGTCAAGTCGCCCCAGGAAATCGCCTACATGCGCATCGCCGCGCGCATCGTCGAGAACATGCACGGGCGGATCCTCGAACGGATCGAGCCGGGCATGCGCAAGAACGAATTGGTGGCCGAGATCTACAGCAGCGGCATCCTCGGTGCCGACGGCCATGGCGGCGATTACCCGGCCATCGTGCCGCTGTTGCCCACCGGCGCCGACGCCAGCGCGCCCCACCTGACCTGGGACGATTCGCCGTTCGAAAAGGGCGCCGGCACCTTCTTCGAAATTGCCGGTTGCTACAAGCGTTACCACTGCCCGTTGTCGCGGACGATCTACCTGGGCAAGCCGCCGGCGCATTTTATCGAGGGCGAAAAAGCCGTGGTCGAAGGCATCGCTGCAGGCCTGGACGCGGCCAAGCCGGGCAATACCACCGGCGACATCGCCGTGGCGTTTTTCAAGGTGCTGGAGAAATTCGGCATCCACAAGGACAGCCGTTGCGGCTACCCCATCGGTATCAGTTATCCGCCGGATTGGGGCGAGCGCACCATGAGCCTGCGTCCTGGCGACACCAGTGTGTTGCAACCGGGCATGACCTTCCACTTCATGCCGGGGCTGTGGATGGATGATTGGGGCCTGGAGATCACCGAGAGCATCTTGATCACCGAGACCGGCGTCGAGACGCTGTGCAACGTGCCCCGCCAACTGTTCGTGAAGGATTGAACGATGAGTGAACTGCCCGCCAATCCCATCAGCGCCACAGTCGATTTCACTCGCGAAGGCGTGCAGCACGGTTTTCTCAAGCTGCCGTATTCGCGGGATGATTCGGCCTGGGGCGCGGTGATGATTCCCATCACCGTCATCCAACGCGGCAGTGGCCCGACGGCGCTGCTCAGCGGTGGCAATCACGGCGACGAATACGAAGGTCCGGTGGCCCTGAGCAAACTGGCGCAGCAACTGACGGCTGAAGAGGTGAGTGGGCGGGTGATCATCGTGCCGTTCATGAACACCCCGGCGTTTCATGCCGGGCGCCGGACTTCGCCGATCGACAAGGGCAACCTGAACCGCAGCTTTCCTGGCAGGCCGGACGGCACTGTCACTGAGAAAATCGCTGATTATTTCAACCGCACGCTGCTGCCCTTGGCCGACGTCGTGTTGGACATTCATTCCGGTGGCCGGACCCTGGATTTCCTGCCGTTCGCCGCTTGCCATGTCTTGCCGGATAAAGAACAGCAGGCGCGCTGCGAGGCTGGGATGCTGGCGTTCAACGCACCGTATTGCATGCGCATGCTGGAGCTGGACGCCGGGGCGATGTACGACACCGCGGCCGAATCCCAGGGCAAGGTGTTTGTGACCACCGAACTGGGCGGCGGCGGCTCGTCGACAGCCCGCAGCGTGGCGATTGCCGAGCGAGGCGTGCGTAATTTGCTGATCCACGCCGGCATCCTGCGCGGCGCGATCGACCTGCAGCCTTCGCTGGTGCTCGACATGCCGGACGCCAGTTGCTTCATCGCCAGCGAGCACGACGGCCTGCTGGAAATGTGCCGCGACCTGGGTGAACACGTAACCCAGGGCGAGGTGGTGGCGCGCATTTACGACGCCACCCGCAGCGGCGTCGCCCCGGTCGAATACCGCACCGCCCGCAGTGGCCTATTGGCGGCCCGGCACTTCCCTGGGCTGGTGCAATGTGGCGATACGTTGGCGGTGATTGCCGATGTGTTGGCGTGATGCAGATTGCGCAGGCCCCTTGTGGCGAGGGAGCTTGCTCCCGCTCGGCTGCGAAGCAGTCGTCGCTTCTGACCTGAAGCCGGGAAGGAACCGAGATTAGGGCCGCTGCGCGACCCAGCGGGAGCAAGCTCCCTCGCCACAGTAATCGGTGTGATGTCTGAACTGACTGGAGAGCCCCGGCCCATGCACAAGCTCGATCGCTACGACCTCAAGATCCTGCAAATCCTCGCCGAGGATGGGCGGATTACCAAATCGAGCCTGGCCGAGGCCATCAATCTGTCGGTGACGCCGGCCTGGGAACGGGTGCGCAAGCTGGAGATGGCCGGGTTGATCACCGGTTATCGCGCGCAGATCGACTGGGGCGCGGTGTTCAAGCGCCAGCAGGTGCTGGTGGAGATCACTCTGGCCCGCCATACCGCCCAGGACATGCGCCGGTTCGAACAGCGTATGGCCAGCGCTGCGCAAGTCGCGTTCTGTTATGCCACCGGTGGCGGGGTGGATTACCTGGCGATGATCCAGGCGCCGGACATCGATTATTACCAGCGTTTCGTCGATCAGTTGCTGCTCGAAGACCTCGGCATCGAACGCTACTTCACCTACATCGTCACCAAGACCATCAAGACTGGCGGCGCCTTGCCGGCGGAGTTGAGCGAGCCATCCTGAGCACAGCAGAAAAGCCGCTTTCGCTGCCTGGATTCAGAAAAAAACCAGGGTTTGACCCACGGCAAACGCCCGATTACCCAAGCGCCGCTGCCCTAGCATGGATTCACGCACACGCTCTGGAGTGAACGTCATGACTTACCAACACCCGCTGCTGTTCAAGGCGCTTTGTTATATCGATGGCCATTGGGTCCACAGCGACAGCGGCCACAGTATCGCCGTGCATAACCCGGCCACGCGCACGGTGATCGGCCATGTGCCGATGCTCGACCAACCGCAGATTATCGCGGCGGTGGACGCGGCCCACCGCGCGTTCACGGCGTGGCGCGAGCAGAGCCTGGACGCCCGCGGCGCGATCCTGCGGCGCTGGGCGGCGTTGATGCTCGAACACCGCGAAGACTTGGCGCGCATTCTCAGCCTGGAACAGGGCAAGTCGTTGGCCGAGTCCCGGGGCGAAATCGCCTATGCCGCGAGTTTCATTCCATGGTTCGCCGAAGAGGCCCGGCGCCTGTACGGGCAAAACATCCCCAGCCACATTCCCAATGCACATCTGGGCACGGTCAAGGAACCGGTGGGGGTCTGCGCGTTGCTGACGCCATGGAATTTCCCGTCGGCGATGATTACCCGCAAGGCCGCCGCTGCCCTGGCTGCCGGGTGCACCGTGGTGATCAAACCGGCCCACGAAACCCCGTACTCGGCCCTGGCCCTGGCGCAATTGGCCGAGGAAGCTGGGTTTCCCGCCGGGGTGTTCAACGTCGTACTGGGCGAGCCGCAGATGACCATGGAAAGCCTGGTCAAGGATCGCCGCGTACGCTCGGTGAGTTTCACCGGGTCAACCCGGGTCGGCAAACTGGTGCTGCAAGCCGCCGCCCATGACGTGAAGAAAGTCGCCCTGGAGCTGGGCGGCAACGCGCCGTTCATTGTTTGCTCCGATGCGGACCTGACGCTGGCGGTCAAAGTCGCGGTGGAGGCGAAATTCCAGACCTCGGGCCAGGATTGCTGCGCGGCCAACCGGATCATGGTGCAGCGTCCGGTGTACCAGGCGTTTCTCTCGCGTTTTGCCGCGGCGGTGCGGGCCTTGCGTGTCGGCCCTGCGATGGTCGATCAACAGGAGCAAGACGTGGACGTCGGCCCGTTGATGCATCAGGCCGCGTTCGACGTGACCGCCGACCGGGTTGCCGACGCGCTGGCCCTTGGCGCGCAACGTCTTGTTGGTGGCGAGGCCCATGCCTTGGGCGGGTTGTTCTACCAGCCGACGGTGCTGGCTGATGTCACGCCGCAAATGCGCATCTACTGCGAAGAAAACTTCGCACCCATCGCCGGGGTAATGCCGTTCGACACCTTGGACGAAGCCATCGACATGGCCAACGACACCGAATACGGCCTGGCGGCCTATATTTGCTCGAACCGCCTGGACGTCATCTACCCGCTGATCCGCCGTCTCGACCACGCCATGGTCGCGGTCAACGGCGTCAAGTTCACCGGCCATCCGATCCCCTTCGGTGGCATGAAAGCCTCGGGCCTCGGCCGTGAGGGTGGCAATGAGGGCTTCGAGCCCTTCGTCGAAACCAAATACTTTTGCCTGCACCACCAAGGCCAGTTCCCAGGAGAGCCCGCATGAGCCAAGAACTCAACACACTGTTCGAACAAGACCGTGCGCATTTCATGCACCCGTCCACCCACGCCCATGATCACGCCAGCGGTGCGCTCAAGGGGCGGATCATCAAGAGCGCGTCGGGCATCCGCATTCGTGACCATGAGGGCCGTGACTTCATCGACGCGTTCGCCGGCCTCTACTGCGTGAACATCGGCTATGGCCGCACCGAAGTGGCCGATGCCATCTACAAGCAGGCCAAGGAGTTGGCCTACTACCACACCTACGTCGGTCACTCGAGCGAGGCGATCATCGAGCTGTCCAGCCGCATCATGGACTGGGCGCCTGAGGGCATGAAAAAGGTCTATTACGGTTTGTCCGGCTCCGACGCCAACGAAACCCAGGTCAAGTTGGTGCGCTATTACAACAACGTGCTGGGGCGGCCACTGAAGAAGAAAATCATCTCCCGCGACCGTGGCTATCATGGCTCGGGCATCATGACCGGCAGTCTGACCGGGCTCGCGGCCTTTCATCAGCATTTCGACCTGCCGGTGGAAGGGGTCAAGCACACCGTGTGTCCTCACTGGTATCGCAAGGCCCCGGCGGGCATGGACGAAGCGACGTTCGTGCGTTATTGCGCCGATGAGCTGGAAAAAATGATCCTCGCCGAAGGTCCCGACACAGTGGCGGCGTTCATCGGCGAACCGCTGATGGGCACCGGCGGCATCATTGTCCCGCCTGCCGGCTATTGGGATGCGATCCAGGTCGTGCTGAAAAAATATGACGTGCTGCTGATCGCCGATGAAGTGGTCTGCGCCTTCGGCCGCCTCGGCTCGAAAATGGGCAGCCAGCGCTACGGCATGAAGCCGGACCTGATCACCACCGCCAAAGGCCTGACCAGCGCCTATGCACCGTTGTCGGCAGTGATCATCGGCGAAAAAGTCTGGAGCGTGATTGAAAAGGCTTCCCAGGCCGAAGGTGCCATGGGCCATGGCTGGACCTATTCCGGACATCCGATCTGCGCGGCGGCGGCGTTGGCCAACCTCGATATTCTCGAACGGGAAAACCTCACGGCCAATGCCGAGGACGTCGGTGGTTATCTGAATCGCCGCCTGCGTGAAACCCTCGAGGGCCATCCGCTGGTGGGAGAGGTGCGCGGTGATGGCATGCTGGCGGCGGTGGAATTCATGGCCGACCGTGAGCAACGCACGGCTTTCGATCCGGCATTGAAGGTCGGCCCGAAAGTCTCGGCCGCCTGCCTGGAGCGCGGCATGATCGCCCGCGCCATGCCCCACGGCGACATCCTGGGCTTCGCCCCGCCGCTGATCCTGACTCGCGAAGATGCGGACCTGATCGTCGATATCACCAAAGGGGCCATCGATCAGGTGGCGGGTGAGGTGTTGGCTTGAGATTTGTGGTGAGCGCGAAATTTTTGAATATCTGGGATCCAGTGTGGGAGCGGGCTTGCTCGCGAAAACGGTCTGCCTGAACCTATGATGTTAGATGTACCACCGCCTTCGCGAGCAAGCCCGCTCCCACAGCAGATTGTCAGTAGTTGCAGGATTTGTGTTCACCACGACCAATCTCCCACAGGGGATTTTCTTGGGCTAAAAAAAAGCCCGCCCGATCTCTGATCGGGCGGGCTTTTTGGTGTCGCGCGTAAATTACTTCTTCAAACCGTAATGCTCATCGAGCATGCCGGGCGAATTGGGGGCCTTTGGGGCGTAGTCCCGCGGCGGTTCCTGGATCCCTTTTGGTGGGGTCAGGCGTTCTCGTGGAGTCTGTGTCGCATCGGCTTGCAGGGCGGCCAGCAGACGTTGGCGAGTCTGCTCATCCAAGGCCAGACGATTGGCGCCTTCGGACAAATGATCTTGGACTTCCTGGTAGCTCTGGGTGAGTTTCTTCACCAGAGAAGCGGTGCTGTTGAAATGGGTGACCACTTCATTCTGGTAACTGTCGAAACGTTCCTGGATGTCGTCCAGCTGACGTTGGGTGCTGTTGGGCACCGCGTTGGGCAGCAATCGGGCAAGCAGGAATCCAATGGCGACACCGGCAACCAGGGCAAGAGTCGGCAACAACCAAACTAAGAGCGAGTGTTCCACGAGTCCTTCCTCTATAAACGGCTTTGCTTTACGTTAACGGCTCGGACCTGCGCTGTATACCGCGAAGAACATCGCAATCATGCCAGGCACAGACTTTTAGCTAGACGAGTCGACCCTATTCGGGGTCACGGAGTTCTTTCCCTTGCTTATGCGCGAAACCCCTGTAGTCATCGATGGCCCCGTCGGCCAACTGGAAGCCTTGTACCTGGACAGCGAGGCCCCCCGTGGCCTGGCGCTGATCTGCCACCCGAACCCGGTACAGGGCGGGACCATGCTCAACAAAGTGGTCTCGACCCTGCAACGCACCGCCCGTGATGCTGGCCTGGTTACGTTGCGTTTCAATTATCGCGGCGTCGGCGCCAGTGCCGGCAGCCATGACATGGGCACCGGCGAAGTGGACGACGCCCAGGCGGCCGCCCAATGGTTGCAGGCAAAATACCCGCAGCTGCCCCTGACCCTGCTTGGCTTTTCCTTCGGCGGATTTGTCGCCGCCAGCCTCGGCGGACGCCTGCAAGCCCAAGGTCAGTCGCCCAGGCACCTGTTCATGGTGGCCCCGGCGGTGATGCGCCTGGACGAGCAATCGCCCTTGCCGATGAACGGTGAGTTGACCGTGATCCAGCCGGAAAACGACGAAGTCGTCGATCCCCAGCTTGTCTACGAATGGTCAGACGCGCTGCAACGTCCCCATGAGCTGCTGAAAGTGGCAGAATGCGGACACTTTTTTCATGGCAAGCTGACCGATCTCAAGGATCTGATCCTGCCGCGCCTCTCGAATTGACAGCAGTCTGAAAGCGATAACCCATGACGACGCGTACCCGTATCCTGACCGGCATCACCACCACCGGCACCCCACACCTGGGCAACTATGCCGGCGCCATCCGTCCGGCGATCCTCGCCAGCCGCGACAGCAATGCCGATTCGTTCTACTTCCTGGCCGACTACCACGCCCTGATCAAGTGCGATGACCCGCTGCGCATCCAGCGTTCACGCCTGGAAATCGCCGCCACCTGGCTGGCCGGTGGCCTGGACGTGGACCGCGTAACCTTTTATCGCCAGTCCGATATCCCCGAGATCCCGGAACTGACCTGGCTGCTGACCTGCGTCGCCGCCAAGGGGCTGCTCAATCGTGCCCATGCCTACAAGGCCTCGGTGGACAAGAACGTCGAGACCGGCGAAGACCCGGACGCCGGCATCACCATGGGCCTCTACAGCTATCCGGTGCTGATGGCGGCCGACATTCTGATGTTCAACGCCCACAAGGTGCCGGTCGGTCGCGACCAGATCCAGCACGTGGAAATGGCCCGCGACATCGGCCAGCGTTTCAACCACTTGTTCGGCCAGGGCAAGGAGTTCTTCACCATGCCCGAGGCGCTGATCGAAGAGAGCGTCGCCACGCTGCCGGGCCTCGATGGCCGCAAGATGTCCAAGAGCTACGACAACACCATCCCCTTGTTCAGCAGCGCCAAGGACATGAAGGACGCGATCTCGCGGATCGTCACCGATTCCCGCGCCCCGGGCGAAGCCAAGGATCCGGACAACTCGCACCTCTTCACCTTGTTCCAGGCCTTCGCCACTGCGGCCCAGTCCGCCGAATTCCGTAGCGAACTGCTGCAAGGCCTGGGTTGGGGCGAAGCCAAGAATCGCCTGTTCCAGTTGCTCGACAGCGAGCTGGGTGAAGCACGCGAGCGTTATCACCAGTTCATCGAGCGTCCGTCGGACCTCGAAGACATCCTGCAACTGGGCGCGAAAAAAGCCCGGGCCGTGGCGACGCCGTTCCTCAACGAGCTGCGCGAAGCCGTTGGCCTGCGCTCGTTTGTCAGCCAGGTCCAGGTGGCGGCCAGCACCAAGAAGAAAGCCGCCAAGGCGGCGCGCTTCGTGAGCTTTCGCGAAGACGACGGCAGTTTCCGCTTCCGTCTGCTGGCGGCCGATGGCGAGCAACTGTTGTTGTCGCGCAACTTTGCCGATGGCAAGACTGCCGGCCAGGTCACCAAGCAATTGCAGGCCGGCCAGCCACTGGATGTGCGCAGCGACGAGCTGGGTTTCAGCGTTTGGCTCGATGATGCATGCGTGGCAGACAGCCCGGCTTTCGCCGACAGTGCCGCCCGGGATGCCGCCATCGAGGCGTTGCGCGTCGCCCTGACGCCTGCCCAGGACTGATTCAGCGCGTTATCCGACCATCGGCTCGAGTAAGGGCCGATTGCCATTCCCTTGGGCCGTCGCTACAGTGACGGCCCGTTTTTGTTGCCTTGCTAACGAATATGACGCCCCTAGAACGATATCAAGCTGATCTGAAACGCCCGGAATTCTTCCACGACGCAGCCCAGGAAACGGCCGTGCGGCATTTGCAGCGCCTGTACGACGATCTGGTCGCCGCCTCGAACAACAAGCCGGGCTTGTTGGGCAAACTGTTCGGCAAAAAAGACCAGACCCCGGTCAAGGGCCTGTATTTCTGGGGCGGCGTCGGCCGTGGCAAGACCTACCTGGTGGACACATTCTTCGAGGCGCTGCCGTTCAAGGAAAAGACTCGGACGCACTTCCACCGCTTCATGAAGCGTGTGCACGAAGAGATGAAGACCCTGGGCGGCGAGAAGAACCCGCTGACCATCATCGCCAAGCGTTTCTCCGACGAAACACGGGTGATCTGCTTCGATGAGTTTTTCGTGTCCGACATCACCGATGCGATGATCCTCGGTACTTTGATGGAAGAGCTGTTCAAGAACGGCGTGACGCTGGTCGCCACTTCCAACATCGTGCCGGACGGTCTCTACAAGGACGGTCTGCAACGGGCGCGCTTCCTGCCGGCCATCGCACTGATCAAGGAACACACCGAAATCGTCAACGTCGACAGCGGCGTCGACTATCGCCTGCGCCACCTCGAACAAGCGGAGCTGTTTCACTTCCCCCTGGACGCCGCCGCCGAAGAGAGCCTGCGCAAGAGCTTCCGCGCCCTGACGCCGGAATGCACCCAGGCTGTCGACAATGATGTATTGATCATCGAGAACCGCGAGATCCGTGCGATTCGCACCTGTGACGACGTCGCCTGGTTCGATTTCCGCGAATTGTGCGACGGCCCTCGCAGCCAGAACGACTACATCGAACTGGGCAAGATCTTCCACGCCGTGTTGATCAGTGGCGTCGAGCAGATGAGCGTCACCACCGACGACATCGCCCGCCGCTTCATCAACATGGTCGACGAGTTCTACGACCGTAACGTGAAGCTGATCATTTCGGCCGAAGTCGAACTCAAGGACCTCTACACCGGCGGTCGCCTGACTTTCGAGTTCCAGCGCACGCTGAGTCGTCTGCTGGAAATGCAATCCCACGAATTCCTGTCACGGGCGCATAAGCCGTAGGGCGATTCGGAAAACAAAAAAGGCCTGCGATTGCAGGCCTTTTTTGTGCCCTCGAGATCAGTCGTTTACTGCAAACCCTGTGGGAGCGGGCTTGCTCGCGAAGGGGTCAGTCTATTCAACATAGACGCAAGCTGAGCCGCCGCCTTCGCGAGCAAGCCCGCTCCCACATTGGGTTGTATTCAATCCTCGGTTCAGGCTGCCTGTTGAAACTGCTGCCGATACTGGTTCGGCGACAGGTCGGTATGTTGCCGGAACAGTCGTGCGAAGAAGCTCGCGTCGTCGTAGCCGACTTCATAGCTGATGGTCTTGATGCTCTTGCGGCTGCCGGACAGCAGGCCCTTGGCGGTTTCGATCCGTAGCCGTTGCAGGTAGTGCAACGGTTTGTCGCCGGTGGCGGTCTGGAAGCGGCGCATGAAGTTGCGGATGCTCATGCCGTGTTCCCGGGCGACGTCTTCGAAGCGGAACTTGTCGGCGAAGTGTTCTTCGAGCCAGTGCTGAATCTGCAGGATGATCACGTCCTGATGCAGTTTTTGCCCCCCGAAACCGATCCTCCCGGGTGAATAGCTGCGCTGGACTTCGTACAGAATGTCCCGCGCTACGGCCTGGGCCACGTTGGCGCCGCAGAAGCGTTCAATCAGGTAGATGTACAGGTCGCAGGCCGAGGTGGTGCCGCCGGCACAGAACAGGTTGTCGGCGTCGGTCAGGTGCTTGTCCTGGTTCAGGTGAACCTGGGGGAAGCGTTCCTTGAAGGCGTTGAAGAAGCGCCAATAGGTGGTGGCTTCCTTACCATCGAGCAACCCGGCCTCGGCCAGCCAGAACACCCCGGTGGCTTCGCCGCAGAGTACGGCGCCGCGGGCGTGCTGGTCGCGCAGCCAGGGCAGGACTTGGGGATACCGTTGGCACAGGGAGGCGAAGTCATCCCAGAAGGCTGGAAGGATGATGACATCGGTATTTTCCAGGCCGCTGTCCACCGGCATGATCACATCGCTGAAGCTGTTCACCGGCTTGCCGTCGGGGCTGACCAGCCGGGTTTCGAATGCCGGCGTCAGGCCGTGGCCCAGTTGTTTGCCGTAGCGCAGGCTGGCCAGGTGGAAAAAATCCTTGGCTTGCATGAGGGTAGAGGCGAAGACCCGGTCGACTGCCAGGATGCTGACGCGCCGCAAGGGCGAGGTGGCGTGAATAGAGGGCATAAGTGATCTTTATTTTTATAGGGGAAAGTGGTCATTCGACGGCTGGATCGTCTTATTTTTTGTCGGATGTGTCCAGTGTCCTGTCGCACGCCGCAGGCTTAGGCTTTGTCGGATAACAACGCCCAACCCTCACGAAAGGTGCGCCATGATCCCGAGAACACTGTTCACCCCCGAGCACGAATTGTTTCGTGACAGCGTACGAACCTTCCTCGAAAAAGAAGCGGTGCCGTACCACAGCCAATGGGAAAAACAGGGGCATGTGGACCGTCAGCTGTGGAACAAGGCGGGGGCGGCGGGGATGTTGTGCTCCCATATTCCTGAGGCCTACGGTGGACTGGATGCCGACTTCCTCTACAGCACCGTGGTGATCGAGGAGATCGGGCGCCTGGGGCTGACCGGGATTGGCTTTTCGCTGCATTCCGACATCGTTGCGCCGTACATCCTGCATTACGGCAGCGAAGCGCTGAAACACAAATACCTGCCGAAACTGGTATCGGGTGAAATGGTCACGGCCATCGCCATGACTGAGCCGGGGGCTGGCTCCGACCTGCAGGGCGTAAAGACCACGGCGGTGCTGGAGGGTGACGAGTACGTTATCAACGGTTCGAAGACGTTCATCACCAATGGCTTCCTGGCTGACCTGGTGATCGTGGTCGCCAAGACCGATCCGAAGGCCGGCGCCAAGGGCACCAGCCTGTTCCTGGTGGAGGCGGGCACGCCAGGCTTCGAAAAGGGCAAGCGCCTGGAAAAGGTCGGAATGAAGGCCCAGGACACGTCGGAATTGTTCTTCCAAGATGTCCGTGTGCCGAAGGAGAACCTCCTCGGACAAGCCGGCATGGGCTTCGCCTATTTGATGCAGGAGCTGCCCCAGGAACGCCTGACGGTTGCCATTGGCGGCTTGGCCTCGGCTGAGGCGGCGTTGCAATGGACCTTGGACTACACCCGTGATCGCAAGGCGTTCGGAAAGTCCATCGCGGACTTCCAGAACACTCGTTTCAAGCTGGCGGAGATGGCCACCGAGATCCAGATAGGCCGGGTTTTTGTCGACCGCTGCCTGGAGTTGCACCTGCAAGGCAAGCTCGACGTGCCGACGGCGGCGATGGCCAAGTACTGGGGCACCGACCTGCAATGCAAGGTGCTCGACGAGTGCGTGCAGTTGCATGGCGGCTACGGTTTCATGTGGGAATACCCGATTGCCCGGGCGTGGGCGGATGCGCGGGTGCAGCGGATCTATGCGGGGACTAACGAGATCATGAAGGAGATTATTGCGCGGTCGCTTTGATTATGCGGTGACTGTCAGGCCGCCTTCGCGAGCAAGCCCGCTCCCACATTCGACCGCATTCTTTCAGGAGAACTTGGTTAAATGTGGGAGATTATTGCGCGGTCGCTTTGATTATGCGGTGACTGTCAGGCCGCCTTCGCGAGCAAGCCCGCTCCCACATTCGACCGCATTCTTTCAGGAGAACTTGGTTAAATGTGGGAGCGGGCTTGCTCGCGAAGACTTTTTACCTGGCGATCAAGGAGCAGGGTTTGGGTGATCCTTGTGAATCGCCTCGATCCCCGCCAGCACTTCATCCGATAGCTTCAGGTCGAAGCTGGCTATGTTGCTGTCCAGTTGTTCCAGCGTGGTGGCGCCGATGATGTTGCTGGTCACGAACGGCTGCTGGGTGACGAACGCCAGGGCCATCTGGGCTGGGTCCAGACCATGTTCGCGGGCCAGCGCCACATAACGGCTGCACGCCGCTTCCGATTGCGGATTGAAGTAGCGCGCGAAACGGCTGTAGAGCGTCAGGCGGCCCTTGGCCGGTCGTGCGCCGTTTTCGTATTTGCCCGACAGGAAGCCGAACGCCAGGGGCGAATAAGCCAGCAGGCCGCACTGTTCGCGAATGGCAATCTCCGAAAGGCCGACTTCAAAGCTGCGGTTGAGCAGGTTGTACGGATTCTGGATCGACACCGCGCGAGGCCAGCCGCGGGCTTCGGCCAAGGCCAGGAACTTCATGGTGCCCCACGGCGTTTCGTTGGATATGCCGATGTGGCGGATCTTGCCGGCGCGGACTTGTTCGTCCAGGGCTTCGAGGGTTTCTTCCAGTGGGGTGAACGATTCCTCGGCGTTGTGCTTGTAGCCCAGTTGGCCGAAGAAGTTGGTGCTGCGTTCCGGCCAGTGCAATTGGTAAAGGTCGATCCAGTCGGTCTGCAGGCGCTTGAGGCTGGCATCCACCGCTTCGACGATGTGGCGGCGGTTGTGCTTGAGATTCTTGTCGCGGATGTAGTCGATGGTGTTGCCCGGGCCGGCGATCTTGCTTGCCAGGATCCAGTCGGCACGGTCACCGCGGCTCTTGAAATAATTGCCGATATAACGCTCGGTGGTGGCGTAGGTCTCGGCCTTCGGCGGCACCGGGTACATCTCGGCGGTGTCGATGAAATTGATGCCGGCACCCTTGGCGCGTTCGATCTGGGCGAACGCCTCGGCCTCGCTGTTCTGCTCACCCCAGGTCATGGTGCCGAGGCACAGGGCACTCACGTTCAGATCGGTACGGCCTAGCTGGCGATAATCCATCGGGGACTCCTTGGGCAAAACAATCATAAAAGCAGGTTGAAAAATTTTTCGCAATCTGCATAATTGCGCACCTCTTTCTGCAGTGGAAGTGATGCGCCGCCGCCGAAGAATCTTGCCGTTGAACGGACGCGCCGACCCGAGCCCCCGAAAGCGTCTGTATCCGGCTGCCTTTGACTTGTCAAAGTACGCACTATTCAGTAAGATCCGCCGTCTAATTTACAGGGCGGCCCCTGAGGCTATAAAGAATGAAAACTTTTACTGCTAAACCGGAAACAGTAAAGCGCGACTGGTTTGTCGTCGACGCTGCTGGTCAGACCCTGGGTCGTCTGGCCACCGAAATCGCGAGCCGTCTGCGTGGCAAGCACAAGCCTGAGTACACCCCTCACGTTGACACCGGTGACTACATCGTCGTGATCAACGCTGAGCAAGTACGTGTTACTGGCGCTAAAACCACTGACAAAATGTACTACTCCCACTCCGGTTTTCCTGGCGGCATCAAGTCGATCAACTTCGAAAAGCTGATCGCCAAAGCCCCTGAGCGCGTGCTCGAGACCGCGGTTAAAGGCATGCTGCCTAAAAACCCACTGGGTCGCGACATGTATCGTAAGCTGAAAGTCTATGCGGGCGCTGCTCACCCTCATACTGCTCAGCAGCCCCAAGAACTGAAGTTTTAACGGAATAGTTCATTATGTCGGCGACTCAAAATTACGGCACTGGCCGTCGCAAGACTGCAACCGCACGCGTTTTCCTGCGTCCGGGCACTGGTAACATCTCCATCAACAACCGCACCCTGGATAACTTCTTCGGCCGCGAAACTGCCCGCATGGTAGTTCGTCAGCCGCTGGAACTGACCGAGACCGTCGAAAAATTCGACATCTACGTCACTGTTATCGGTGGTGGTGTAAGTGGTCAAGCTGGCGCAATCCGCCACGGCATCACTCGCGCCCTGATGGATTACGACGAAACCCTGCGCGGCGCCCTGCGCAAAGCCGGTTTCGTAACTCGCGATGCTCGTGAAGTTGAACGTAAGAAAGTCGGTCTGCGTAAAGCGCGTAAGCGTCCGCAGTACTCGAAGCGTTAATTTCGCTTCCGCTTTCAAAAGGCGCCCAGTTCCTCACGGAGCTGGGCGTTTTTTTATGCGTGAAAGAATTGCTCTGTGACAACTTGCCACATTCATAGAGCCCCTATACTACAAGGCTTAGCGGTTTGGCCGCTTGGTAATTACCTTGTCAGAATTGGGGGTTTTCATTACCATTCGGCAAAATTTTTATAAGTTCAGATTTTTACTTAGTAGACGCCTGATCTAACAGGCCACAAAGCTGATGGGAGAGGACTGAATGAGCAATGACGGCGTGAATGCAGGCCGGCGTCGCTTCCTGGTAGCAGCCACATCCGTGGTGGGTGCTGCAGGAGCGGTGGGGGCTGCGGTCCCGTTCGTGGGGTCATGGTTTCCCAGTGCCAAGGCGAAGGCCGCAGGTGCACCGGTGAAAGTGAATGTCAGCAAGATCGAGCCAGGCCAGCAGATGATTGCTGAGTGGCGCGGCCAGCCGGTGTTCATCGTCCGCCGTACAGAGGAAATCCTGGGGAATCTGAAAAAGATCGAGGGCCAGTTGTCCGACCCTTCCTCCAAGAACTCGACTCAACCGGAATATGTCAATCCTGAGACGCGCTCGATCAAGCCGGAAATCCTGCTGCTGATCGGCATCTGCACGCACCTGGGTTGCTCGCCAACGTTCCGTCCTGAAGTGGCCCCTGCCGATCTGGGCAAGGATTGGGTCGGTGGCTATTTCTGCCCTTGCCACGGCTCCCACTATGACCTGGCTGGTCGCGTCTACAAGTCGCAACCTGCACCTCTGAACCTGCCAGTTCCCCCGCATTCCTATGAGACCGACGACGTCATTGTCATCGGCGTCGATACGGAGAAAGCGTGATGAGCAAATTCATGGATTGGGTTGATGCGCGCTTTCCCGCGACCAAGATGTGGGAAGACCATCTCAGCAAGTATTACGCTCCAAGAAACTTCAACTTCTTTTATTTCTTCGGTTCCCTCGCACTGCTCGTTCTGGTCAACCAGATCGTCACTGGTGTCTGGCTGACCATGAGCTATACCCCGTCGGCTGAAGAAGCTTTTGCTTCCGTCGAATACATCATGCGTGATGTCGAGTACGGCTCGATCCTGCGTCTGCTGCACTCCACCGGCGCCTCGGCGTTCTTCATCGTGGTCTATCTGCACATGTTCCGTGGCCTGCTCTACGGTTCGTACCAGAAGCCTCGCGAGCTGGTGTGGGTTTTCGGCATGCTGATCTACCTGGCGCTGATGGCTGAAGCCTTCATGGGCTACCTGCTGCCGTGGGGCCAGATGTCCTACTGGGGGGCCCAGGTGATCATCTCGCTGTTCGGTGCGATCCCGGTCATTGGGAACGACCTGACCCAATGGATCCGTGGTGACTACCTGATCTCGGGCATCACCCTGAACCGCTTCTTTGCCCTGCACGTGGTAGCCCTGCCGATCGTGATTCTCGGCCTGGTGGTGCTGCACATCCTGGCGCTGCACGAAGTCGGCTCGAACAACCCGGATGGCGTGGACATCAAGAAACACAAGGACGAGAACGGCGTACCGCTGGATGGCATTGCCTTCCACCCGTACTACACCGTGAAAGACATCGTCGGCGTGGTGGTCTTCCTGTTCATCTTCTGTTCCATCGTGTTTTTCTTCCCGGAGATGGGCGGTTATTTCCTCGAGAAGCCGAACTTCGAACAGGCGAACGCATTCAAGACTCCTGAGCACATTGCCCCGGTCTGGTACTTCACGCCGTTCTACGCGATTTTGCGAGCTATCCCGGACAAGCTGATGGGCGTCATCGCCATGGGTGCGGCCATCGCCGTGCTCTTCGTCCTGCCGTGGCTGGACCGCAGTCCCGTCAAGTCGATGCGCTACAAAGGCTGGCTGAGCAAGATCTGGCTCGTGGTGTTCTGCATCTCGTTCGTGATCCTGGGCGTGCTAGGGGTACTGGCACCGACACCGGAGCGTACGTTGCTGTCGCAGGTTTGCACCTTCCTGTACTTCGCCTACTTCATTCTGATGCCGTTCTACACCAGGCTCGAGAAGACAAAACCGGTTCCGGAAAGGGTGACTGGCTGATGAAAAAGCTATTTGCTGTACTGATTCTTGCTGCCATGCCTGTACTGTCCTTCGCGGCCGAACACGGTGGTCCAGAGCTGGAAAAAGTCGACATCGACGTTTCCGATAAAGCGGCCATGCAGGACGGCGCGCGTACGTTCGCCAACTACTGCATGGGTTGCCACAGTGCCAAGTTCCAGCGCTATGAGCGCGTGGCTGACGACCTGGGCATCCCGCACGAGCTGATGCTGGAGAAGCTGGTATTCACCGGCGCCAAGCTGGGCGACCATATGACCATCGGCATGCAGCCTGCAGACGCCAAGACCTGGTTCGGCGCTGCGCCGCCGGACCTGACCCTGGTGGCACGGGTGCGCGGCACCGATTGGCTCTACGGTTACCTGCGTTCGTTCTATGAAGATCCTGCGCGTCCATGGGGCGTGAACAACAAGGTCTTCCCGAACGTCGGCATGCCTAACGTCCTGGTCGGCCTGCAGGGTCGCCAGGTGGTAGGCTGCAAGCAGGTCCAGATTGTCGAGCACGGCAAGAAGCAATTCGATCCGCTGACCGGCACCGCTTTGACCCACGAAGCCTGCGATCAGTTGACCATATTGCCGAACACCGGCAGCCTGACACCGGAGCAGTTCGACGAGAAGGTCAAGAACCTGGTGACTTTCCTAGCCTACTCGGCCAACCCGGTGAAGCTGGAGCACCAGCGCATCGGTACTTATGTATTGCTGTACCTGGCGTTCTTCTTCGTATTCGCTTACCTGCTCAAGCGTGAATACTGGAAAGACGTGCATTGATAACGCTGTAAGCTGCAAGCCGTTGCTGTTAATCGTGCGCGCCCAAGGGCGTCTCTGAAGGTGTAACGAGCCTGGCCAGCCAGGTGTTACGAGAGACGTCCTCTGGGCGCGCTCGTTTTTCCGTTTTTCGATAATTTCAACAAGCGAGGAGGATCGCCATGGGCGTGACCAATCGGTTGGCCTGTTACTCCGACCCCGCCGACCACTATTCCCACCGGGTACGTATCGTACTTGCAGAGAAGGGTGTCAGCGCCGAGATCATTTACGTTGAGGCGGGTCGTCAGCCGCCGAAGCTGATCGAGGTGAACCCTTACGGCAGTCTGCCCACCCTGGTCGATCGCGACCTGGCGTTGTGGGAGTCGACCGTGGTGATGGAATATCTGGATGAGCGTTATCCGCATCCACCTTTACTGCCGGTGTACCCTGTCGCGCGTGCCAATAGTCGTTTGCTGATTCATCGCATCCAGCGTGACTGGTGCGGGTTGGTTGACCTGATCCTGGATTCCCGGACCAAGGAGCCCGCGCGAGTCGTGGCGCGCAAAGAGCTGCGTGAAAGCCTGACTGGCGTGTCGCCGCTGTTCGTCGACAAGCCGTTTTTCCTCAGTGAGGAACAAAGTCTGGTGGATTGCTGCCTATTGCCCATACTCTGGCGTTTGCCGATTCTGGGTATCGAACTGCCGCGGCCCGCCAAGCCGCTGCTTGATTATATGGAGCGCCAATTTGCGCGTGAGGCTTTCCAGGCGAGTCTGTCTGGCGTCGAACGCGACATGCGCTAAAGGCTTAGGGAGCCGCTATGAACTCCAGTCGACCTTATTTGGTCCGCGCGCTCTACGAGTGGATTGTGGACAACGATTGCACCCCGCATATGCTGGTCAATGCCGAGTATCCGTCGGTGCAGGTGCCGCAGGGTTTTGCCAATGATGGGCAGATTGTCCTGAACGTTTCGCCGGCTGCCGTGCGTCATCTGCACATGGACAACGACGCGGTCAGTTTCGAAGGGCGCTTCGGTGGTGTGCCACACACTTTGTACGTGCCTATCGCGGCGATCCTGGGGATTTATGCTCGGGAGAATGGCCAGGGTATGGTGTTTGAGTTGGAAGCACCGTTGGATGGTGAAGATGAGCTTGAGGCGGATGATGATTTGCCGCCACCGGATGATGAGCCGCCGCGGCCTAGCGGTCGGCCTAGTCTTAAGGTGGTGAAGTAGCGGAGCGGGTGATCTGTTCGCTGTTGCTGTTCGCTGAGGAAAATGCCTGTGTCGTGAGATGTGGGCATTTTTTTTGGCTGTATTCACTGGTGGATTGGTGTGTATATCCGTTTCTTCGGTAACGGCTACTTAGGGTTCCGCCCTTACGGCCGGTCACTTTTGGAAGAGCCGGGAGCCGGACCAGCCAAAAGTAACCAAAAGCGCTTTGCCCCACCACTGGGCACCTCGCCTAGGCTCGGTGTGCCCTCACTCCGGCATTGCTCCGTGGGCCCGCCGCGAAGGGCCATCCATGGCCCAGCGCGGCTATCCCGGCATCCATGCCGGGATGCCCACTGCGCAGTGCCTGCGTTCGGCCCTTGTGGTTAACGGGGCGCCCAAGATCAAAAGCAAAGCAAAAGCGAGGCGGCCTAACGGCCGACCTGGCTCTCAGGGTGTATCCCCAGTGAAGCAAATGCCATAGCCGAGCAAAGCCCTGGATTGCGCCACCTATCCCTGTGGCGAGGGAGCTTGCTCCCGCTGGGTGGCGAAGCCGCCCCAAATCAGTGGCGCATTTCTTCAGCTAAACCACCTGAACCGGCCATACGACGGCTACGCCGCCGAGCGGGAGCAAGCTCCCTCGCCACAGGGGGCATCGTATGCCTTCAGATTAATGTTCGACTTTACCATTTTGCCCACATAACCCCACACATCCTTGCGCCTTTGCCTACAACTACGCCAGAATCCGCCCGCTTGTGCGCCTTGTCCCTGGGTTCTATTGTCTTCCTGCCACTGCCCATCAGTGGTCGGGTTTAGTAGCCCGGTAATTGCAACGGTTGCATGAGTCTCATCAGTCAGGCCTTCGCCTGCACTTGATGGTGGCTGTGCGCATGGCGCCTTAGGGCGCGCCGGGTTTCCGTTGCCTTACCGGTCTACTAACTTGCGCACAGCTGCCTCCTTTCGTTTAGTAGCGAGACGGTAGCTGCCTACTAACTTAAGGGAACGTAAAAATGTACAAAATAACTCCGAATCCCCCAGAAGCAGCCTCTACCGCACAATCCGAAAAATCCAAAGCCAAGCAGCAAGACGAAGCCACGAAACGTGTACTTGATCACTACTTGCTGCCAAAGCCGGATAAATCCCAAGACGCGCCAAAACCGGGCCAGGTATTCACCGTCGTGAAAGGCCTCGATAACGAATGCCTGCTCGCCAATCTCAGCGAAACCCTGGCCTCGGCGGACGCCATGGCCAACGAACTCGCATTCGACCTGGACGGCTCACGGCGTCATTTGGCGCTTGGCATTCAGCAGCTGATCGAGCTGAGTTCACTGCTGGCGAACCAGGTGCTGGATAACGTCGACCCGCGATAGCCATTAACGGCCAAGCCAGTTTTCGCCAGGCACTCTGTCTTCTGTGGGAGCGAGCTTGCTCGCGATGGTGTCAGGTCAGCACCATCGGCGTTGGCTGGCACACCGCAATCGCGAGCCAGCTCGCTCCCACAGTTGGATTGAGGTGCAGCCGGAGAGGCAGCTCGGCTGTCAGACCGCCTTCGCGAGCAAGTCCGCTCTCACATTTGGAACGGAGTACGACCGGAGAGACAGGTCGGCTTTAAGGCCGCCTCGCTCCGGTTTTTGATCTTGGGCGCCCCGTTAACCACGCTGGCCGAACGCAGGTATTGCGCAGTGGGCATCCCGGCATGGATGCCGGGATAGCCGCGCTGGGCCATGGATGGCCCTTCGCGGCGGCCCACGGAGCAATGCCGGAGTGAGGGCACACCGAGCCTAGGCGAGGTGCCGAGTGGTGGGGCAAGAGCGTTTTGCTTACTTTTGCGCTTCTCAAAAGTGAGCCGCTGTAAGAGCGGAACCGTCAGTGGCCGTTACCGCGGCAACGGATATACACACGAACCCCCGCCCATAACAGAAAAGACGAGCCCAAAAAAAACGGCGCCTCCCCACCCTGGAAGAAGCGCCGTTTTTTAGTAGTCCAACAAGCTGCGTCTCACAAAGCCCGCAACCGAACCACCCCTTAATCGATGTATTCAAACAACTTAACGATCTTCTGTACCCCGGAAACACCTTGCACCAGGTTAGTCGCCTGAGCGGCTTCTTTCTTGGTCAGCAAGCCCAGCAGATAAACGATGCCATTCTCGGTCACAACCTTGATGCGCGAGCCGGGAATGCTGGCGTCCGTGAGCATCTGGGTCTTGATCTTGGTGGTCAGCCACGCATCGTTCTGGCGTGCCAGCAGCGAGGAGGGTTGCAGGACTTGCAGCTCGTTATGCACGGTCTTGACCCGTTGCACGGCGCTGGCTTCCTGTTCGGCCTTGGCCTTGAGGTCGGCGCGTGGGGTCTGGCCGGCCAGCAGCACGACACCGTTGAAGCTGGTGACGACGATGTGCGAGTTGTTGTCCAGGTCCGGGTCGGCCTTGGCGATGTTCACTCCCACCTTGGTTTCGATCAGGGAGTCGTCGATCTTGCTGCCGAAGGTGCGGGTGCCGCGGTCGTCTTCAATCGGCTTTTCCCGGCTGGCGTTAACCACCGATGTGCAGCCGCTGATACCGAGGCACAGGGTCAGGGCCAGAAGGCCTAGGCGATTAGGGGTCATTCTTCACTCCCGAACAGTTGGCTGTCGATCAAGTCGCAAAGACAATGGATCGCCAGCAGATGGACTTCCTGAATACGTGCGGTGACATTGGCCGGTACGCGGATCTCGACGTCTTCAGGCAATAGCAGTGATGCCATGCCGCCGCCATCGCGACCGGTCAATGCTACGACAATCATTTCGCGATCATGTGCGGCCTGGATCGCTTGAATAATATTGGCTGAGTTGCCGCTGGTGGAGATCGCCAGCAACACATCACCGGGTTGGCCCAGGGCGCGGATCTGCTTGGAGAATATTTCGTTGTAGCTGTAGTCGTTGGCGATCGAGGTGATCGTCGAGCTGTCGGTGGTCAGCGCAATGGCCGGCAGGCTCGGGCGCTCGCGTTCGAAACGGTTGAGCAGCTCCGACGAGAAGTGCTGGGCGTCGCCGGCTGAGCCGCCGTTGCCGCACGAAAGCATTTTGCCCTCGTTGAGCAAGGCATTGACCATCACTTGGCTGGCTTGCTCGATGTGCGGTGCAAGTACGTCCATCGCCTGTTGCTTGGTGTCGATACTGGCCTGAAAAAGCTGGCGAATTCGCGATTGCATGTCCATCTGTGTGACCTTAAGTAGCGCGGCTTATCGGCACGAACATGTGCGGCGCGCAAAGCAAAGAGCAAAAAAGTTTAGGTGACGGTGTCCGGCTCGGCATGGGCGCTCAACTGTCGAAGGCGTTTTGCAGCCAGTTCAACTGGTCGGCGTTGCTGTCGATGGCAACCACGTCGAAGCGGCAGGGGTGATCGGCCCAGCGAGATTCGCGTTGCAGGAAGTGCTGCGCAGCGAAAACCAGCTTCTGGCGCTTGCGCTCGTCGATACTGGCGAGCGCGCCACCCCATTGAGTATTTTTTCTGTAGCGGACTTCGACGAATACTACTGTATCGCCGTCAAGCATGACCAGATCAAGCTCGCCGCGCTTGCATAGCCAGTTCTGCGCCACCAGCCGCAGTCCGTGCTGTTGGAGGTGCGCGAGGGCCAGGCCCTCGGCATCCCGTCCGCTTTGCTGGCGTGATCGGTCAGGCATCAGCGCTGGGTGTCCGGCAGGCGCTGGACCTGGCCGTTGACGAACTCTGCCCATGGCAGTTGACGTTGTACGCGCTGGGTCGGCGATACGGCCAGGCTACCCGACAGGCCTTCGATGCGGCTGTCCGGCAGGGTCTTGAGCTGGCCAAGGCGTGGCGCCAGTCGATAGGCGTCGGCACCCATCGCATACAGCCGGCCCAAACTGCCGCCTGCCTGGGGCCACTGGGCGGTAACCTGCTTGCGCAGCGGGTCATTGGCGTCGAGCAGCCAAGGGGTTTCGCAGAAACGAATGCCGCTCATGTCGTTGTACTGGTTCTGGTCGCCGCTGGCGCTGAACACGGACGACGTCGCGTAGACCGGCACGTCGCCGGCGTACTGGAAGTTCAGGGTCGGCTTGATCTGTTGGGCCTGCTGCGGGGTCGATGCCAGGAAAATGAACTCGATGTCCTGGCGACGCGAAGGCTGGGCCGCGACATTGGTGCCAACGGCGCTTTGCAGGCTCTTGGCGCGACCTTCGCTTTGGCGCAGCTGGAACATGTCGGCGATCTGCTGGGCCAGTTGCACGGGCTGATCGACGCGTTCGATAGCGATGATGGTGCCGCCGTTGCCCTGCCAATCCTGGCTGAAGGCCTTCAATACGCGGTCACCCCATTCACCCTTCGGCACCATCACAGCGGCACGGTGCAGGCCATCGGCACGGGCGCGACGGGAGACTTCCCGAGCCTCGTCTTCAGGAGCCAAGCCGAACTGGAACAGTTGGGGCGGGCCTTGTTCGCCTTCGCTGTAGTTCAGTGCCAGGGTAGTGATCGGCAATTGCGGGCGGGTACTGATCTGTTTGACCAGTGGCTTTTCCAGTGGTCCGACGACCAGTTGCACGCCGTCGGCCTGGGCCTTGCGATAAAACTCGTCCATGGAG
This sequence comes from Pseudomonas sp. Q12-87, assembly GCF_001269755.1. NCBI lineage: Bacteria > Pseudomonadati > Pseudomonadota > Gammaproteobacteria > Pseudomonadales > Pseudomonadaceae > Pseudomonas > Pseudomonas sp. Q12-87. Next base: position 87,810 of record NZ_LHVI01000008.1, read on the forward strand.
GTCAGGCTGGAACTGTCATAAAACTGGATGCTCGGCGGCTTTTGCCCGGCCTGCTGGGCCTGGTAATGCGCTGCCATGAAGCCTTCACGCAAAGCCTTTGCGACGGCGGCCAATTGGCCATTCTGCGGCAACAGCAGGGCGATCTTGCTCAGCGGCTGGCTCGCCAGCTCCTTGAGCTTGACCAGCGGTGCCGGCAATTGAAGTGCGGCGGGGTGCTTGGGGTTCTGTTCGCGCCAATGATCGATCGCTGCCTGCTGTTGCTCCAAGGTGCCGGCGGTTTTTACCGCCAGCGCCAGGCTCAGCCAGCCACCCAAGTCATCGTTGGAGGTCGGTTGCAGTTGGTCGGTAGGCAACGAGGCGATCAAAGACCAGATGGCCTCGTGGTTTTTCGCCGCAGCGTCGTTTTCCAGTAGCGGTGCAATGAAGATGCGTTCCTTGGCCGCAGCCAAGGTCTGGCCGTCAGCCTCCAAGGCGCGGGCGCGGACAGTGCCTGTGCGGACCTGCTGGTCCACCGGCATTTCGCTCAGGTGTTGCAGGCTTGGATGGTTCAGGGCGGTCAGCGCGGCCTTGGGCTGGTTGCGCGTCATCGCCAGTTCAGCCGACAGCGTGCTGGCGAAAATCTGCTGGCCGGGCTTGAGTTGCTCCATCGGCACCTGTTGCAGGATTTGTGCGGACTGGCCGGCATTGCCCTGGCGGTAGGCCAGGTCTGCGGCGCTGAGGCGCAACAGGGCGGCTTTTTCCGGTGTTTTGCTTTGGGCGGCCTGTTCGAGCAACTGCTCGATACTGGCGTCCGGGGTCCGTGGAAGCTCGCCAAGGCTGGACGAGGGCGAGCTGGCGCAGGCCGCCAGGAGGGCAGCGAGACAGAGGGCGGAGAACAGCCGCAGGCAAGCGATCATGTAAATGTTCCTGATACGAGATCAAATTAGCGTCGAATTGTACCCAAGCACTGGCCGGGGCGCGATGTTAGTGGCGTGAATCGATCAATTTAGGTATTTCAAAGAGTGCGGTGCAGCACAAAAGGCAGGTATTGCCCCAATGGCTAATGTGAACAGCCGAGACCGTCAGCACACGCTACAATGGCGGTTTTTACCGACCGTGAGGTGTGCGTTTTGACTGCTCCAGGTGCTTTGAATTCCGCTGCCGGCTCGCTTTATGTGGTGGCGACGCCCATCGGCAACCTGGACGATATCAGTGCCCGGGCGCTGAAAATCCTGCAGGAGGTTGCGCTCATTGCGGCTGAAGACACGCGGCACTCGCAGCGCCTGTTGCAGCATTTCGGTATTTCCACGCCATTGGCGGCCTGCCATGAACACAATGAGCGCGACGAAGGCAGTCGCTTCATTACCCGGCTGCTGGCAGGCGATAACGTCGCGCTGATTTCCGATGCGGGGACGCCGCTGATTTCCGACCCAGGCTATCACTTGGTGCGCCAAGCCCGGGCGGCCGGCATCGCCGTGGTACCGGTGCCAGGTGCTTGTGCATTGATTGCTGCGCTGTCGGCGGCGGGTCTGCCGTCGGATCGCTTCATCTTCGAGGGTTTCCTGCCGGCCAAGGCGGTGGGGCGACGGGCGCGCCTGGAGGCTATAAAGGAAGAGCCGCGCACGCTGATCTTCTATGAAGCGCCGCACCGCATCCTTGAGTGCCTGCAAGACATGGAGCTGGTATTTGGCCCCGAGCGCCAGGCGCTGCTGGCCCGTGAGCTGACCAAAACCTTTGAAACCCTGAAGGGCCTGCCGTTGGCGCAGTTGCGTGCCTTTGTCGAAGGCGACAGCAACCAGCAGCGCGGCGAGTGCGTCGTGTTGGTGGCGGGCTGGACGCCGCCGGACAATGAAGACGCTGTCAGCAGTGAAGCGATGCGCATCCTCGACCTGCTGCTGGAGGAAATGCCTCTCAAGCGTGCTACTGCCCTGGCGGCGCAGATTACTGGTGAGCGCAAGAACGTGCTTTATCAGGTCGCGCTGGAAAAACAGAAGGGGCAGTGAGCCGGGACGACGGGCGGGCTAAAGGCTTTTAGCGCTTGTTCTTCAGGCGCTCTACCGTTAACCTTCGCGGCGGAGAGTCGATCGGACAGTCGCTGCCCCCTATGAAAATTAGGGGGGGGAGGAAAGTCCGGGCTCCATAGGGCGAAGTGCCAGGTAATGCCTGGGAGGCGTGAGCCTACGGAAAGTGCCACAGAAAATAACCGCCTAAGCGCTTCGGCGCCGGTAAGGGTGAAAAGGTGCGGTAAGAGCGCACCGCACGGCTGGCAACAGTTCGTGGCTAGGTAAACCCCACTTGGAGCAAGACCAAATAGGGTCCCAAGGCGTGGCCCGCGCTGGGACCGGGTAGGTTGCTAAAGATGTCCAGTGATGGCCATCGTAGACGAATGACTGTTCAAGACAGAACCCGGCTTACAGATCGACTCTCCACCTTTTCCCTCCCTGCCAGAATCACTGGCAGACGCAGTTCCTAATACCAAAAAAATCTTACTCTTAACAAATCACTTTAACTTGTGCGCGCAGCCTCCTGTGCTCTCTCGGGTTGAGGCGAATATTCCTACGTCAGATTCTTGTTGACCCTCCTGAAACGCTCCTAAATCTCCGATCTATAAGGCTTTTCCTTCAATCCGCGCCTTGACGGTGCGGTAGGCGCATTCCTATAGTGTGCGCAAGTGGCGGAAAGTGGCACGAAGTGGGTTTTTTTGAAGGTAAAACGCTAAAAAGTGGAGAAACGCTGACGTGTTTCGCGGAGCTAACGCTATCAGTCTCGATGCAAAAGGCCGTCTCGCCATGCCGAGCCGGTATCGTGACGAGCTCGTTTCGCGAAGTTCGGGGCAGTTAATCGTCACGATCGACGCCGTTGATCCATGTTTGTCTGTTTACCCTCTGGATGAGTGGGAAATCATCGAAACCAAACTGCGCGCGCTGCCTTCGCTGCGTGAAGAAAACCGTCGCTTGCAACGCCTGCTGATTGGTAATGCCGTTGATCTGGAGCTCGACGGCAGCGGTCGTTTCCTGGTGCCGCCGCGCCTGCGCGAGTACGCCAAGCTGGATAAGCGCGCGATGCTGGTCGGCCAACTGAACAAGTTCCAGCTGTGGGACGAAGATGCCTGGAATGCGGTTTCTGCCGCTGACCTGGCTGCTATTCAACAACCGGGCGCCATGCCTGATGAACTGCGTGATTTGATCCTGTGACTACTGATAGCGGCTTTAACCACATCACCGTACTGCTTGACGAAGCCGTCGAGGCTCTCGCCGTACGTCCTGATGGCTGCTATCTGGACGGCACGTTCGGGCGTGGCGGGCACAGCCGGCTGATTCTCAGCCAGCTCGGTCCGGACGGCCGGCTGCTGGGGTTCGACAAGGATCCTCAAGCGATTGCCACCGGGCAAGCGCTGGCGGCCGAAGACGGCCGCTTTGTCGTTGTGCAGCGCAGCTTTGCCGAGCTGGGTTCGGAGGTCGCCGGGCGCGGCCTGGCCGGCAAGGTCAGTGGTGTGCTGCTCGACCTGGGCGTGTCTTCGCCGCAACTGGATGATCCCGAGCGCGGCTTCAGTTTCCTCAATGACGGCCCGCTGGACATGCGCATGGACCCGTCCCGCGGGATCAGCGCCGCCGAATTCGTCAACACCGCCCCGGTGGAGGAAATCGCCCGTGTCTTCAAGGAATACGGAGAAGAGCGTTTCTCCGGCCGTATGGCCCGTGCCGTGGTCGAGCGTCGCGACATCAAGCCATTCGAGCGCACCGGCGACCTGGCCGAGGTGCTGAAAGTCGCCAACCCAGCGTGGGAAAAGGGCAAGAACCCGGCGACCCGCGCGTTCCAGGGGCTGCGCATCCACGTCAACAATGAACTGGGCGATCTGGAAGCCGGCCTTGAGGCAGCGCTTGAAGCGCTGGAGATCGGTGGCCGGCTGGTGGTGATCAGCTTCCATTCCCTGGAAGACCGTATCGTCAAGCTGTTCATGCGCAAACTTACCAAGGGCGAAGCCGATAATCTGCCACGCAACCTGCCGGTGCGTTTCGAAGCCTTCGTGCCAAAGATCAAGATTCACGGCAAGGCGCAGTTCGCCTCCGAGGCCGAGCTCAAGGCCAACCCGCGTGCCCGTAGCGCTGTCATGCGTGTTGCGGAGAAGTTGCGGTGAGCAAGCTCTTCGCCAAGCCTCTGCCTGGCGGCAGCTTTTTCATGCTGCTGCTATTTATTGGCGTGCTCGTGTCGGCCATCGCCGTGTCTTATAGCGCGCACTGGAACCGGCAGTTGCTCAATACCCTTTACAACGAACTGAGTGTGCGCGACAAGGCGCAGGCCGAGTGGGGTCGGTTGATCCTGGAGCAGAGCACCTGGACCGCCCATAGCCGCATCGAAGTATTGGCCACCGAGCAGTTGAAGATGCGCATCCCCGGTGCCGCTGAAGTACAAATGGTGGCGCCATGATGAAACTCGAAGGGGCACTGTTCCCGTGGCGGTTCCGTCTGGTCCTGGGTTTGCTTGGGGTCATGGTCGCGGCGATTTCCTGGCGCATCATTGACCTGCAGGTTGTCGACCGCGACTTCCTCAAGGGGCAGGGCGATGCGCGCAGCGTGCGGCATATCCCGATTCCGGCGCACCGTGGCTTGATTACCGACCGCAATGGCGAACCGTTGGCCGTGAGTACTCCGGTGACGACCCTGTGGGCAAACGCCAAGGAAATGCAGCTGGCCAAGGAAAAGTGGCCTGCGTTGGCTGCCGCCCTTGGCCAGGATCCGAAGGCTCTGGCCGAGCGCCTTGAAGCCCAGGCCAACAAGGAATTCATTTATCTGGTGCGCGGGTTGACGCCCGAGCAGGGCCAGAGCGTGCTCGACCTTAAAGTGCCAGGCGTATATGGCATCGAAGAGTTCCGGCGTTTTTATCCGGCAGGTGAAGTCACGGCCCACATGGTCGGGTTCACCGACATCGATGATCGAGGCCGCGAAGGTGTCGAGCTGGCCTATGACGAATGGCTCGCCGGAGTCGCCGGCAAGCGCCAGGTCATCAAGGACCGGCGCGGCAGGCTGATCAAGGATGTCCAAGTCACCAAAAACGCCAAGGCCGGCAAGCCCTTGGCGTTGTCCATTGACCTGCGCCTGCAATACCTGGCCAACCGTGAGCTGCGCAATGCCATCGTCGAGAACGGTGCCAAGGCTGGCAGCCTGGTGATCATGGACGTGAAGACCGGCGAGATCCTCGCCATGGTCAACCAGCCCACCTACAACCCGAACAACCGTCGCAACTTGCAACCAGCCATGATGCGCAACCGGGCGATGATCGACGTGTTCGAACCGGGTTCGACCATGAAAGCCGTTTCCATGGCTGCGGCCCTGGAAACCGGGCGCTGGAAGCCGAGCGACACCGTCGAGGTTTATCCGGGCACGCTGCAGATCGGCAAGTACACCATCCGCGACGTTTCCAAGACCGAAGGCCCGGTGCTTGACCTGACCGGCATCCTGATCAACTCCAGTAACGTGGGCATGAGCAAGATTGCCTTCGACATCGGCGGCGAGACGATCTACCGCCTGGCACAGAAAATCGGCCTTGGCCAGGATACCGGCCTGGGCTTCCCGGGCGAACGCGTCGGCAACCTGCCGAACTACCGCGACTGGCGCAAGGCTGAAACGGCGACCTTGTCCTACGGCTACGGTGTTTCCGTGACGGCAATCCAGTTGGTCCATGCGTTTTCCGCGCTGGCCAACAATGGGCGCATGGCACCGCTGACCCTGATCAAGACCGACAAGGCGCCGCAGACGACCCAGGTGATTCCGGAGAATGTCGCCAAGACCATGCAAGGCATGCTGCAACAGGTGATCGAAGCTCCGCGTGGCGTGTTCCGCGCCCAGGTTCCGGCCTATCACGTAGCAGGCAAGTCGGGTACGGCCCGTAAAACCTCCGTGGGCACCAAGGGCTATGCCGAGAACTCCTACCGTTCGCTGTTCGCCGGCTTCGGCCCGATGAGCGATCCACGCTATGCAATCGTCGTGGTCATCGACGAGCCGAGCAAGGCCGGCTACTTCGGTGGCCTGGTGTCGGCGCCGGTATTCAGCAAGGTGATGTCCGGCACCCTTCGCCTGATGAACATTACCCCGGATAACCTGCCGCCGACGCAGCAGGCCAATACCGCGCCGGTCATACCCTTGAAAGCCGAAGGAGGGCGTGGCTGATGTCCCTGAGCCTGAACAAGATCTTTGCCCACGCCGGCCACGACCTGTTGATCCGCGAGTTGGCCCTGGATAGCCGCAATGTACGTGCCGGGGACCTGTTCCTGGCGGTGCCGGGTGCTCGTTTCGATGGTCGTGCCCATATCGCCGATGCGTTGAAGCGCGGCGCGGCAGCCGTGGCTTATGAAGTGGCAGGCGCGACCGTGCTGCCGATCACTGACGTTCCGCTGATACCGGTCAAGGGGCTGGCGGCGCAACTGTCGGACATCGCCGGGCGTTTCTACGGCGACCCGAGTCGCCACCTGAACCTTGTTGGCGTGACCGGCACCAACGGCAAGACCAGCGTGACCCAACTGGTGGCCCAGGCTTTGGACCTGCTCGGCCAGCATTGCGGCATCGTCGGTACCCTGGGCAACGGTTTCCATGGCGCGCTGGAAAGCGGCCTGCACACCACGCCGAACCCCATCGCCGTGCAAGCGACCCTGGCGGACCTGAAGAAGGCCGGCGCGAAGGCCGTTGCGATGGAAGTCTCCTCCCACGGCCTGGACCAGGGGCGAGTGACTGCGCTGGCGTTCGACGTCGCCGTGCTGACCAACCTGTCCCGTGACCACCTGGATTACCACGGCACCATGCAGGCCTACGGCGAAGCGAAGGCCAAGCTGTTCGCCTGGAATGAGCTGAAATGCCGGGTCATCAACATCGATGACGAGTTCGGCCGGCAATTGGCTGCCGACAAGCGCGAGTCCCGCTTGATCACCTACAGCCAGGAAGATGCCAGTGCCTACTTATATGTACGCCAGGCGCAATTCACCGATGAAGGTGTGCTCGCCACGCTGGTTACGCCCCGGGGCGAGCATCATTTGCGCAGCACCTTGCTGGGACGCTTCAACCTGAGCAACGTACTGGCCGCCATTGGTGCCTTGCTCGGCCTGGACTATGCGCTGGACGAAATCCTCAAGGTCCTGCCGAAGCTCGAAGGGCCGGCGGGGCGCATGCAACGCCTGGGTGGCGGTACGCAACCGCTGGTGGTGGTCGATTACGCCCATACTCCCGATGCCCTGGAAAAAGTCCTGTCGGCCCTGCGGCCTCACGCCAAGGGCAAGTTGCTGTGCTTGTTCGGTTGCGGTGGCGATCGTGATCGCGGCAAGCGTCCGCTGATGGCCGAAGTGGTCGAACGCCTGGCCGACGGCGTGCTGGTCACCGACGACAACCCGCGCAGCGAAGACCCGTTGCGAATTTTCGATGACATCCGCGGCGGTTTCTCGGCCGTGGACAACGTCACCTTCGTGGCCGGTCGCGGCCAGGCCATTGCCCAGTTGATCGCCAGCGCGTCGGCGGACGACGTCATCGTCCTGGCCGGCAAGGGGCACGAGGACTATCAGGAAATCAATGGCGAACGCTATGCTTTTTCCGATCTGGTGGAAGCCGATCATGCCTTGACCGCGTGGGAGGTGGCCCATGCTTAAGGCCTTGAAACTGAGCGAACTGACCAACGCCCTGAATGCGCGTCTCGTCGCTGCCGACGCCAGCTTCGATGGCGTCAGCATCGACAGCCGGGCCATTGCGCCTGGGCAGTTGTTCGTGGCCCTCACCGGGCCGCGTTTCGACGGCCATGATTACTTGAACGAAGTCGCGACCAAGGGCGCGGTCGCTGCACTGGTCGAGCGGGAAGTGACCAACAGCACGTTGCCGCAATTGCTGGTCAGCGACACCCGCCAGGCCCTGGGCCAGCTCGGTGCGCTGAACCGCGCGGCCTATGCCAACCCGGTCGCGGCAATCACCGGTTCCAGCGGCAAGACCACGGTCAAGGAAATGCTTGCCAGCATCCTGCGCACCCGCGGTCCGGTGCTGGCAACCCGTGGCAACCTGAACAACGACCTCGGCGTACCGCTGACCCTGCTGGAACTGGCGCCGGAACACAGCGCCGCGGTCATTGAACTGGGCGCTTCACGCCTTGGCGAGATCGCCTACACCGTGGGCCTGACCAAGCCTCACGTGGCCGTACTCAATAACGCCGGGACTGCCCACGTTGGTGAGTTCGGCGGCCCGGAAAAAATCGTCGAGGCCAAGGGCGAGATCATCGAGGGGCTGGCTGCCGATGGCGTCGCCGTGCTGAATCTTGACGACAAGGCTTTCGAAATCTGGAAGACCCGTGCGGGCGAGCGCAAGGTGCTGACTTTCGCCCTGAGCAATCTTGCCGCGAATTTCTACGCCAGCGACCTGGATCGTGATGCCCGCGGCTGCCCAGCCTTCAATCTGCACAGCCCCGACGGCGTCGAGCGGGTCCAGTTGAACCTGCTCGGCACCCATAACGTTGCCAATGCCCTGGCGGCTGCGGCGGCTGCCCATGCCCTCGGCGTTTCGCTGCCGGGCATCGTCGCCGGGCTGAACGCGGTGCAACCGGTCAAGGGACGCACCGTCGCGCAACTGGCCAGTAATGGCATGCGCGTGATCGACGACACCTACAACGCCAACCCGACGTCCATGTGCGCGGCGGTGGATATCCTTGCCGGTTTCTCCGGCCGTACCGTGCTGGTGCTGGGAGATATCGGCGAGTTGGGCGAATGGGCGCAACAGGGCCATCACGACGTCGGCGCCTATGCCCGCGGCAAGGTCGATGCGCTTTATGCAGTGGGCCCGATGATGGCCCATGCGGTCGCCGCGTTTGGCGAGCACGCGCAGCACTTCACCACTCAGGCCGAACTGATTCAGGCGCTGAGTGCCGAGCAGGACCCGAACACCACCTTACTGATCAAGGGCTCACGCAGTGCGGCGATGGAAAACATCGTCGCGGCATTGTGCGGCACCCCGATGGAGAAACATTAATGCTGCTGCTGCTAGCGGAGTACCTGCAACAGTTCCACAAAGGTTTCGCGGTCTTCCAGTACCTGACCCTGCGCGGGATCCTGGGTGTACTGACTGCGCTGTCGTTGTCGCTGTTCCTGGGCCCGTGGATGATCCGCACTTTGCAGAACCTGCAAATCGGCCAGTCGGTCCGTAACGACGGCCCGCAATCGCACCTGTCCAAGTCCGGCACCCCGACCATGGGCGGCGCGTTGATCCTGTCGTCCATTGGCATCAGCACCTTGCTCTGGGCTGACCTGGCGAACCGTTACGTCTGGGTCGTGCTGCTGGTGACACTGCTGTTTGGCGCCATCGGCTGGGTCGATGACTACCGTAAGGTGATCGAGAAGAACTCCCGTGGGCTGCCAAGCCGCTGGAAATATTTCTGGCAATCGGTGTTCGGCCTCGGCGCGGCGATCTTCCTTTATATGACCGCCGCCTCGCCGGTGGAAACCACCCTGATCCTGCCGATGCTCAAGGATTACAGCATTGCGCTGGGCGCAGGTTTCATCGTGCTGACCTACCTGGTCATCGTCGGTTCGAGCAACGCGGTCAACCTCACCGATGGCCTTGACGGCCTGGCGATCATGCCGACGGTGATGGTCGGCGGCGCGCTGGGGATCTTCTGCTACCTGTCGGGCAACGTGAAGTTCGCTGAGTACCTGTTGATCCCGTATGTGCCCGGGGCAGGCGAGCTGATCGTGTTCTGCGGTGCGCTGATCGGCGCCGGCCTGGGCTTCCTCTGGTTCAACACCTACCCGGCGCAAGTCTTCATGGGCGACGTCGGTGCGTTGGCGCTGGGCGCAGCCTTGGGCACCATCGCCGTCATCGTTCGCCAGGAAATCGTCCTGTTCATCATGGGCGGCGTATTCGTAATGGAGACCCTGTCAGTCGTCATTCAGGTTGCCTCCTTTAAATTGACCGGCCGCCGGGTATTTCGCATGGCGCCGATCCACCACCACTTTGAACTCAAGGGCTGGCCCGAGCCGCGTGTGATCGTCCGTTTCTGGATCATCACCGTGATCCTGGTCCTGGTCGGCCTTGCCACCCTGAAGCTGAGGTAGAACGAGTGTCCCTGATCGCTTCTGACCACTTCCGCATCGTTGTCGGCCTCGGCAAGAGCGGCATGTCCCTGGTTCGCTTCCTGGCGAACCGGGGCGTGTCGTTTGCCGTGGCCGATACGCGGGAAAATCCTCCTGAGCTGGCCACGCTGCGGCGTGACTATCCACAGGTGGACGTGCGTTGTGGCGAGCTGGACGTCGAGTTCCTGTGTCGCGCCGATGAGCTCTACGTGAGCCCTGGCCTGGCCCTGGCGACCCCGGCCCTGCAGGCGGCGGCTGCCCGTGGCGTGAAACTGTCCGGCGACATCGAGCTGTTTGCGCGTAACGCCAAGGCACCGATCATTGCCATCAGCGGCTCCAATGCGAAAAGCACGGTCACCACCCTGGTGGGCGAGATGGCGGCAGCGGCTGGCAAGCGTGTCGCCGTGGGCGGTAACCTCGGCACTCCGGCGCTGGACCTGCTCAGTGACGACGTCGAGCTGTACGTGATGGAACTGTCGAGCTTCCAACTCGAAACCACCGACCAGTTGAATGCCGAAGTGGCAACCGTGCTCAACATCAGCGAAGACCACATGGACCGCTACAGCGGCCTGCCGGCTTATCACCTGGCCAAGCACCGGATCTTCCGGGGCGCCCGGCAAGTGGTGTTCAACCGTCAGGACGCGCTGACCCGTCCGCTGATCGGCGAAGGGCTGCCGTACTGGACCTTCGGCCTCGGTGTTCCGGATTTCAAAGGCTTCGGTTTGCGCGAAGAGAACGGCGAGAAATACCTGGCCTTCGAATTCCAGAACCTGATGCCGGTGCGCGAATTGAAAGTCCGTGGTGCTCACAACCAGGCCAATTCCCTGGCGGCCCTGGCCTTGGGCCACGCGGTCGGCCTGCCGTTCGAGGCGATGCTGTCGGCATTGCGTAACTTTGCCGGCCTGGAACACCGTTGCCAGTGGGTGCGCGACCTCGATGGCGTGGCCTGGTACAACGATTCCAAGGCCACCAATGTTGGTGCCGCGCTGGCCGCCATTGAAGGGTTGGGGGCGGATATCGAGGGCAAACTCGTGCTGATCGCCGGCGGCGACGGCAAAGGGGCAGACTTCAAGGACCTGCGCGATCCGGTGGCGGCCAACTGCCGTGCCGTGGTGTTGATGGGCCGCGACCGCGAACTGATCGCCCAGGCACTCGGCGATGCCGTGCCGCTGATTCGGGTCGCTTCGCTGGACGAAGCGGTGCAGCAGTGCCGCGCCCTTGCTCAACCGGGCGACGCAGTCCTGTTGTCGCCGGCCTGTGCCAGCTTCGACATGTTCAAGAATTACGAAGAACGTGGGCAGTTGTTCGCCCGGGCCGCGGAGGACTTGGCATGAGCCTGATGAACATCATCAAGCCGTACCCGTCGCCGCTGATCACCGGGCGCGGCATCGACCTGGACTTCCCGATGCTCGCCGGCTGCCTGGCATTGTTGGGCCTGGGCCTGGTGATGATCACGTCGGCGTCGTCGGAAGTGGCCGCCGTGCAGTCGGGCAACACGCTTTATCACATGATCCGCCACCTGGTTTACCTGGTGATCGGCCTGGGGGCGTGCATTGTCACCATGATGGTGCCGATCGCCACCTGGCAACGCTTGGGCTGGTTGATGCTGATCGGCGCCTTCGGCTTGCTGGTGATGGTGCTGTTGCCGGGGATCGGTCGCGAGGTCAACGGCTCGATGCGCTGGATCGGCTTCAGCTTCTTCAACGTGCAGCCGTCGGAAATCGCCAAGGTGTTCGTGGTGATCTACCTCGCCGGTTATCTGGTGCGTCGCCAGAAAGAAGTGCGCGAGAGCTGGATGGGCTTTTTCAAACCGTTCATCGTGTTGCTGCCGATGGCCGGGCTGCTGCTGATGGAGCCGGACTTCGGTGCCACGGTGGTAATGATGGGCGCGGCGGCGGCGATGCTGTTCCTGGGCGGCGTCGGGTTGTTCCGTTTCACCCTGATGGTGGCGCTGGCAGTGGCGGCCGTGACGGTGCTGGTGCAGGCGCAACCTTATCGGATGGCGCGACTGATCACCTTTACCGATCCGTGGGCCGACCAATTCGGTTCCGGCTATCAATTGACCCAGGCGTTGATCGCCTTCGGTCGCGGCGAATGGCTGGGTGTGGGCCTGGGCAACAGCGTGCAGAAGCAGTTCTACCTGCCCGAAGCGCACACCGACTTCGTGTTCTCGGTCCTGGCCGAAGAACTGGGTGTGGTGGGCTCGTTGTGCACCGTTGCCTTGTTCGTATTCGTCTGCGTGCGCGGCATGTACATCGGCTTGTGGGCCGAGAAGGCCAAGCAATTTTTTGCCGCCTACGTGGCCTACGGCTTGTCGTTCCTGTGGATCGGTCAGTTCTTGATCAACATCGGCGTGAACGTCGGCCTGTTGCCGACCAAGGGCCTGACACTGCCGTTCCTCAGTTATGGCGGCAGCTCCCTGGTGATCTGCTGTGCCTGCCTCGGCTTGCTGCTGCGCATCGAATGGGAGAGTCGAACCCACCTGGGCAGCGAAGAGATGGAATTCCAGGAAAGCGACTTCGCCGAGGAGCCGACCCATGGGCGCTAATGTGCTGATCATGGCCGGCGGTACCGGCGGGCATGTGTTCCCGGCGCTGGCTTGTGCCCGGGAATTCCAGGCGCGCGGCTACACCGTGCACTGGCTGGGTACGCCACGGGGCATCGAGAACGAACTGGTGCCCGGCGCCGGCCTGGAGCTGCATCGGATCGATGCAAGCGGCCTGCGCGGCAAGGGCAAGCTGTCGTTGCTCAAGGCGCCGCTGATGCTGCTCAAGTCGATCTGGCAGGCGCGGGCGATCATCCGTCGGTTGCGGCCGGTCTGTGTGGTCGGGTTTGGCGGTTATGTGACCGGTCCTGGTGGTGTCGCGGCAAAACTGGCCGGTGTGCCGGTGATCGTTCACGAGCAGAACGCCGTGGCCGGTACCGCCAATCGGTTACTGGTGCCGTTGGCCGCTCGGGTCTGTGAAGCCTTTCCCGACACCTTTACCCTGTCGGGCAGCCGCCGCACCACCGGTAACCCGGTGCGCAACGAGCTGTTCCTGGATACACCGCGCCCGGCCCTGGCCGGACGCAAAGCGCGTTTGCTGATCCTCGGTGGAAGCCTGGGAGCAGAGCCGTTGAACAAATTGCTGCCCGAAGCCTTGTCGCAGGTCGCCACCGAACTGCGCCCGGAGGTGTTTCACCAGGCCGGCAAAAACCACGATGAAGTGACTGCCGAGCGCTACCGCGCCGCCGGTGTCGAGGCGCAGGTGCAGCCGTTCATCAAAGACATGGCCCAAGCCTATGGCTGGGCCGACCTGGTGATCTGCCGCGCAGGCGCGCTGACCATCAGTGAACTGGCTGCCGCCGGTCTGCCCTCGATGCTGGTGCCTCTGCCCCACGCCATTGACGATCACCAGACCCGCAATGCCGATTATTTGGCCCGTGAAGGCGCTGCCTTCCTGATGCCGCAAAGAACGACTGGCGCTGCGGATCTTGCCGCCCGCCTGACAGAGGTTTTGATGCAGCCGCAACGACTTGAAGACATGGCTCGCGCCGCGCGCCGCCTGGCCAAACCCGATGCCACGGCCCAAGTGGTCGATACCTGCCTGGAGGTGGCCCATGGTTGAGAATCGCAAAGCCATGCCCCAACCGGAAATGCGCCGTATCCGCCGCATCCACTTCGTCGGTATCGGCGGCGTGGGCATGTGCGGGATCGCCGAAGTGCTGCTGAACCTGGGTTACCAGGTCTCGGGTTCCGACCTGAAGGCATCCCCGGTTACCGAGCGCCTGGAGTCCTTCGGCGCACAGATCTTTATCGGCCACCGTGCCGAGAACGCCGCCAATGCCGATGTGCTGGTGGTTTCCAGCGCCGTGAACACCTCCAACCCGGAAGTCGCCACCGCCCTGGAGCGTCGCATTCCCGTGGTCCCGCGCGCCGAGATGCTGGCCGAACTGATGCGCTACCGCCACGGCATCGCCGTCGCCGGTACTCACGGCAAGACCACCACCACCAGCCTGATCGCCTCGGTGTTTGCCGCCGGTGGCCTGGACCCGACGTTCGTCATCGGTGGCCGTCTGAATGCCGCTGGCACCAATGCCCAGTTGGGCACCAGTCGCTACCTGATCGCCGAAGCCGACGAGAGCGATGCGAGCTTCCTGCACCTGCAACCGCTGGTGGCCGTGGTGACCAACATCGACGCCGACCACATGGCGACCTACGACGGTGACTTCAACAAGCTGAAGAAAACCTTCGTCGAGTTCCTGCACAACCTGCCGTTCTACGGTTTGGCGGTGGTATGCCTGGACGATCCGGTGGTGCGCGAAATCCTGCCGCTGATCAAGCGTCCGACCGTGACCTATGGCTTTGGCGAAGATGTCGACGTGCGCGCCATCAACGTACGCCAGCAGGGCATGCAGACCTTCTTTACCGTGCTGCGCCCTGATCGCGAGCCGCTGGATGTGTCGGTGAACATGCCCGGCAACCACAACGTCCTCAACGCGCTGGCGACCATTTGCATTGCCACCGACGAAGGCGTCGGCGACGACGCCATCGTCCAGGGCCTGTCCGGGTTCCAGGGCGTAGGCCGACGCTTCCAGGTCTACGGCGAACTGCCGGTGGACGGCGGCAACGTGATGCTGGTGGACGACTACGGCCATCACCCGACCGAAGTCGCGGCTGTGATCAAGGCCGTGCGCGGCGGTTGGCCGGAGCGGCGCCTGGTGATGGTCTACCAACCACACCGCTATAGCCGCACCCGCGACCTGTACGACGATTTCGTCCAGGTGCTGGCGGACGCCAACGTATTGCTGCTGATGGAAGTCTATCCGGCCGGCGAAGAGCCGATCCCGGGTGCCGACAGTCGTCAGCTATGCCACAGCATTCGCCAACGCGGACAGTTGGACCCGATCTACATCGAGCGCGGCGTGGACCTCGCACCGCTGGTCAAGCCGTTGCTGCGCGCCGGTGACATCTTGCTGTGCCAGGGTGCCGGCGACATCGGAGGCCTGGCCCCGAAACTGTTGAAAAGTCCGTTATTCGCTGGGGCAATCGTGGCTTCCAGCGAGGGGAAACTGAAATGACTGCTGCCTACGCCAATCTGGTCTCGACCATAGAGCCGAAAGCCTTCGGTCGTGTTGCCGTGCTGTTCGGCGGCAAGAGCGCCGAGCGCGAGGTGTCCCTCAAGTCCGGCAACGCCGTGTTGCAAGCCCTGCAAAGCGCCGGTGTCGACGCCTTCGGCATCGATGTGGGCGACGATTTCCTGCAGCGGCTGCTGAGCGAAAAAATCGACCGCGCCTTCATCATTCTTCATGGTCGCGGCGGTGAAGACGGCAGCATGCAAGGCCTGCTCGAATGCCTGGGCATTCCCTACACCGGCAGCGGCATCCTCGCGTCTGCCTTGGCCATGGACAAGTTGCGCACCAAGCAGGTCTGGCACAGCCTCGGTATTCCGACGCCGCGTCACGCTGTTTTGGCGAGCGAGGCCGATTGTATTTCGGCGGCGACGGAACTGGGGTTTCCTTTGATCGTCAAACCGGCCCATGAAGGTTCAAGTATCGGCATGGCGAAAGTGAATTCGCTGCCTGAGTTGACCGCGGCATGGAAAGACGCCAGTTCCTACGATTCGCAAGTGTTGGTCGAGCAATGGATCACCGGTCCCGAGTTCACCATCGCCACCCTGCGTGACCAGGTGTTGCCCCCGATTGCCCTGGGCACGCCCCACACGTTCTACGACTACGACGCCAAATACATCGCCAACGATACCCAGTACCGCATTCCCTGCGGGCTGGACGCCGCCAAGGAAAAACAACTGATGGACCTCACGGCCAAGGCCTGTGAGGCGCTGGGTATTGCCGGTTGGGGCCGGGCGGACGTGATGCAGGATGCCGACGGGCAGTTCTGGTTCCTGGAAGTCAACACCGCGCCGGGCATGACCGATCACAGCCTGGTGCCAATGGCGGCCCGTGCTGCCGGCCTGGATTTCCAGCAACTGGTGTTGTCGATCCTGGCGGCCAGTGTCGGCCATCAAGAGCCAAGAGGTTAAGCCATGCAAGGCGCATCGCTTCGTCATCAGCCCACCGCACCCGGCCGCAAGCCGGTGCCGCGGGGTGCCAGCCGGATGGTGGCCAAGGAGCCGATGTCGGCGCGCCTGCCGAAAGCCAATTTTGGTTTTCTCAAGAGCCTGTTCTGGCCGGTACTGCTGGTGGTGTTGGGGTTCGGTACGTATGAAGGCGCACAACGGCTGCTGCCTTATGCCGACCGGCCGATTGCCCGGATCAACGTGCAGGGCGACTTGAGCTATATCAGCCAGCAAGCGGTGCAGCAGCGGATCGCCCCCTACGTGGCGTCGAGCTTCTTCACCATTGACCTGGCGGCCATGCGCACCGAACTGGAACAGATGCCCTGGATCGCCCATGCCGAAGTACGGCGGGTATGGCCAGACCAGGTGTCTATTCGCCTGGAAGAGCAACTGCCAGTGGCCCGTTGGGGCGACGAGTCGTTGCTGAACAACCAGGGCCAGGCGTTCACGCCGCGGGAACTGGCGAACTACGAACATTTGCCACAACTGTTCGGTCCTCAGCGGGCCCAGCAGCAAGTGATGCAGCAATACCAGGTGTTGAGTCAGATGTTGCGGCCTCTGGGCTTCTCCATCGCGCGCCTGGAATTGCGTGAGCGCGGCAGCTGGTTCCTGACCACTGGCGCGGGCAGCTCGGGACCGGGCATCGAGCTGCTGCTCGGTCGCGGCAACCTGGTTGAAAAGATGCGCCGCTTCATCGCCATCTATGACAAGACGCTCAAAGAACAGATTACGAACATTGCGCGCATCGATCTGCGCTACGCCAACGGCCTCGCTGTTGGCTGGCGCGAACCTGTAGCGCCGACGACGGCCGCACCCGCCGTCGCGAAGAATTAAGAAGAGGCAGGACCCATGGCAAACGTGCAAAGCGGAAAAATGATCGTCGGTCTGGATATCGGCACTTCCAAGGTGGTAGCGCTGGTAGGCGAAGTCGCGGACGACGGCACGCTGGTCATCGTCGGGATCGGTACGCACCCGTCCCGCGGCTTGAAAAAAGGCGTGGTGGTGAACATCGAGTCCACCGTGCAATCGATCCAGCGCGCCATCGAAGAAGCGCAGCTGATGGCCGGTTGCCGGATCCACTCGGCGTTCGTCGGCGTGGCGGGCAATCACATCCGCAGCCTCAACTCCCACGGCATCGTGGCGATTCGTGATCGCGAAGTCAGCTCCGCCGACCTCGAACGCGTGCTCGACGCGGCCCAGGCCGTAGCGATCCCGGCCGACCAGCGTGTGCTGCACACCCTGCCGCAGGATTACGTGATCGATAACCAGGAAGGCGTGCGTGAGCCCCTGGGCATGTCCGGCGTGCGCCTGGAAGCCAAGGTCCACGTGGTCACCTGTGCCGTGAACGCGGCACAGAACATTGAAAAATGCGTGCGCCGCTGCGGCCTGGAAATCGACGACATCATCCTTGAGCAACTGGCCTCGGCCTACTCGGTGCTGACCGACGACGAGAAAGAGCTGGGCGTGTGCCTGGTGGACATCGGCGGCGGCACCACCGACATCGCGATCTTCACCGAAGGCGCCATTCGCCACACGGCGGTGATCCCGATTGCCGGCGACCAGGTGACCAACGACATCGCCATGGCGCTGCGCACCCCGACCCAGTACGCCGAGGAAATCAAGATCCGCTACGCCTGCGCCCTGGCGAAACTGGCCGGTGCCGGTGAAACCATCAAGGTGCCAAGCGTCGGCGACCGTCCACCGCGCGAACTGTCCCGCCAGGCCCTGGCCGAAGTGGTCGAGCCGCGCTACGACGAATTGTTCACGCTGATCCAGGCCGAGCTGCGTCGCAGCGGCTACGAAGACCTGATCCCGGCCGGCATCGTGCTGACCGGCGGTACGTCGAAGATGGAAGGCGCGGTCGAGCTGGCCGAAGAGATTTTCCACATGCCGGTGCGCCTGGGCGTGCCCCATGGCGTCAAGGGCCTGGATGACGTGGTTCGCAACCCGATCTATTCCACTGGCGTGGGCCTGTTGATGTACGGCCTGCAAAAGCAGTCCGACGGGATTTCGTTCTCAGGCATCGGCAGCCGCGACAGCTACAGCAACGACGAGCCGAAGGCGCCGCTGTTCGAGCGGCTCCAGGCTTGGGTGAAAGGCAATTTTTAACACAGGTTCAAAGCTTCGAGCGGCAAGTTTCAGGCTTGGCGCTGGAAGGCGGTAAAAAACGCAGTAGGCGAAAAAAAACTAGAGAATGTAAGGAGAGGGAAAATGTTTGAACTCGTAGACAACATCCCCGCTAGCCCGGTTATCAAAGTAATCGGAGTCGGCGGTGGCGGCGGCAACGCTGTCAACCACATGGTCAAGAGCAACATTGAAGGCGTTGAATTCATCTGCGCCAACACTGATGCCCAGGCACTGAAATCCATCGGCGCGCGGACCATCCTGCAACTGGGCACTGGCGTAACCAAAGGCCTGGGCGCCGGCGCCAACCCTGAAGTCGGTCGTCAGGCCGCTCTCGAAGACCGTGAGCGCATTGCCGAAGTCCTTCAGGGCACCAACATGGTGTTCATCACGACGGGCATGGGCGGCGGTACCGGTACCGGTGCGGCGCCGATCATTGCCGAAGTGGCCAAGGAAATGGGGATCCTCACCGTTGCGGTGGTGACTCGTCCGTTCCCGTTCGAAGGCCGCAAGCGCATGCAGATTGCCGACGAAGGTATCCGTCTGCTGTCTGAAAGCGTTGACTCGTTGATCACCATCCCCAACGAGAAGCTGCTGACCATCCTCGGTAAAGACGCGAGCCTCCTGTCGGCTTTCGCCAAGGCTGACGATGTACTGGCCGGTGCCGTTCGCGGTATCTCCGACATCATCAAGCGTCCGGGCATGATCAACGTCGACTTTGCCGACGTACGGACAGTCATGAGCGAAATGGGCATGGCGATGATGGGCACTGGCTGCGCCAGCGGTCCGAACCGTGCACGCGAGGCCACCGAAGCGGCCATTCGCAACCCATTGCTCGAAGACGTGAACCTGCAAGGCGCACGCGGCATCCTGGTGAATATCACCGCCGGTCCTGACCTGTCCCTGGGTGAGTACTCCGACGTGGGTAGCATCATTGAAGCCTTCGCTTCCGAGCACGCGATGGTCAAGGTCGGTACCGTTATCGATCCAGACATGCGCGATGAGCTGCACGTCACCGTGGTTGCCACCGGTCTGGGCGCGAAAATCGAGAAGCCTGTGAAGGTCATCGACAATACCGTTCACACCTCCATGGCTTCGCAACCGCAACAACAAGTGTCTGCCCGTCAGGAAGCGCCTGCGGTGAACTACCGTGACCTGGACCGTCCGACCGTCATGCGCAACCAGGCCCAGGCCGGTGCTGCGACTGCCGCGAAGATGAATCCACAAGACGATCTGGATTACCTGGACATCCCGGCATTCCTGCGTCGTCAGGCCGATTGATGGAATGTATCAGGGGGATACGGGTGATTGGTGTTCAGCAAAGGTCTGGTCTGCTATCATCGCCAGCCTTTGTTGATACCAGTTCGCAATTTGCGCTGAAGCGGCCCATGCCATGATTAAACAACGCACCCTGAAGAATATTATCCGTGCCACAGGTGTCGGCTTGCACTCCGGCGAGAAGGTCTACCTGACCCTCAAGCCCGCGCCTATCGATACCGGCATTGTGTTTTGTCGTGCCGACCTCGACCCTGTGGTGCAGATCCCTGCTCGCGCGGAAAACGTTGGTGAAACCACTATGTCGACCACGTTGGTCAACGGTGACACCAAAGTGGATACGGTGGAGCATTTGCTCTCGGCCATGGCTGGCCTGGGCATCGATAACGCCTACGTCGAGCTCTCCGCGTCCGAAGTCCCGATCATGGATGGCAGTGCCGGACCCTTCGTATTCCTGATTCAATCGGCTGGCCTGGAAGAGCAGGACGCTGCCAAGAAGTTCATCCGTATCCTGCGGGAAGTGACAGTGGAAGATGGCGACAAGCGCGCCACTTTTGTCCCTTTCGAAGGTTTCAAGGTGAGCTTCGAGATCGATTTCGATCACCCGGTTTTCCGTGACCGCACCCAGAGTGCAAGCGTGGATTTTTCCAGCACTTCGTTCGTAAAAGAAGTCAGCCGCGCCCGTACCTTTGGTTTCATGAGTGACATCGAGTATCTGCGCAAGCACAACCTCGCACTCGGCGGCAGTGTTGAAAACGCGATCGTGGTCGATTCCGATGGTGTTTTGAACGAAGACGGCCTTCGTTATGAAGACGAATTCGTCAAGCACAAGATCCTCGATGCAATCGGCGACCTCTACCTGCTGGGCAATAGCCTGATTGGTGAGTTCAAGGGCTTCAAGTCCGGCCATGCACTGAACAACCAGCTGCTGCGCAAGTTGATTGAGCAGAAAGACGCTTGGGAAGTCGTGACGTTCGAAGACGCCAGCACCGCACCAATCTCTTACATGCGCCCTGTCGCGGCCGTGTAAGCAAAAAACCTCTCTAGTTTTTTAAGGGCTGCCTTCGGGTGGCCCTTTTTTATGAGCGCGATTCCTCGGAGTGATGCACTTGTGGCGAGGGAGCTTGCTCCCGCTGGGGCGCGCAGCGGCCCTGAGACTTGGCGCTGCGGTGTATTGGGGCTGCTACGCAGCCCAGCGGGAGCAAGCTCCCTCGCCACGGAGGTGGTGGCGGTTGTAACGGCTGCTACATCGCACAAACCACCCGATTACGCCCACTGGCCTTGGCCTGGTACAGCGCCTTGTCGGCGGCGTGCAGCAATTGTTCCAGTTCGCCGTACGGGCCTTGAACCCACGTGGCGATGCCGATGCTGACAGTCATCGGCACGTCCCCCGGCAACTGTTCCACGGCTTCGCGAATATTCTGGGCCATGGTGAAGGCGCCTGCGGTAGTCGTCTCTGGCAGCACCACCGAGAATTCTTCACCGCCGTAGCGCGCGGCAAGGTCAGCGGGGCGCCGGACATGTTCGCCGATCAACTGCGCCAGGGCTCGCAGGGCCTCATCCCCCCGCTGGTGGCCATGGCGATCGTTGAACGCCTTGAAGTGATCGGCATCGATCATCAGGACAGACAGCGGTTGGCCCGAGCGTTGGGCTCGTAGCCATTCCTGTTGCAGCATCTGGTCCAGTGTTCGCCGGTTGGCCAACCCTGTCAGCGAGTCGATTGAAGCCAGTTGCGCCAATTCCCGCTCGGCATTGTGGCGGCGTCTCAATTCGCGGCGCAGCAGCCAGGTGAGCCAGAGCAAACTGATGCACAGCGCGCCCGTGGCGCCGCTGACCAGTAATGCCGTGCGTTTCCAGGATGCAAATACCTCTTGGGAGGAGAGCGCCACCACGACGATCAGTGGCAGGTTGCCGACCTGGGAAAAAGTGTACAGGCGCTGCGTCTGGTCGACGCTGGATATGCCGGTAAAGCTGCCGTTGCCTTCGTGCAGGATGCGCACGAAGTTTGGTCGGCTGCTGAAATCCTTGCCAATCATGTCTTCGGCCAAGGGTGGTTCTTGTGCCAATAGAATACCGTCGCGGCTGACCAGGTTGACCGTCCCGCCGTGGCCGATGTTCAGGCTCTTGAACAGTTGGCTGAAGTAGCTCAGGCGCATCGCGGCCTCGGCCACGCCCAGGAAGTCACCCTGCTCGTCGCTCAGTCGGTAGCTGAAACTGATGCGCCAGTCCTGGGCGATACTTCTGGAGCGGAACGGGCGGCTGATCATCATGCCCGGCTTGGGATCCTGGAGGTGGGACTGGAAATATTCGCGATCGGCGTAGTTGCCTTTGCGCGGTTCGATCGAGGCGGAATCGGCAATCACATCGCCGCGCTTATCGAGCAGCAGTATGTCGCCTTTATAAGGCGCCGCCGTGGCGCGGTCGAACAGGGCCAGATGGCGAATCGTCGGCGAAACATCCTTGAGGTCGTCACGTTTTGCGGTAGCGATCAGGCCTTGCAGCGACAGGTCGTAGAGTTCGACGTTGCGCAGCACGTCGGCGTCGATCAGTTGCACGATGTTGGTTGCCGCCCGTGTCGCCGCTTGCTGGGCACTGGCGTGCTCGCGAATCAGCAAGAAGGTCACGATGCCCAGGATGGCGATGACGACCAATGAACTGGCCAGTACGAGTACCCGTTCCGAGCGTATCGAAGAGGGGGGATTGCGGGGTGTCGCACTGCTCGCGCTCATGGTTCCGATGTCTGCATTGTCGTGTGGCTGGGATCCGTCCCAAAAGCGGGCATCACTGGGAGTGAGCCAGATACTGGCCTTTTGCTGAATTGTGCTTGGATCGGTGCAAGCGGGCAATCAATGTTCGCGCAATGACCTATAGGAGCGAGGCAAGGCCGTTGGATTCCGATTCTGCTCCAGTTGGCTTTCGCCCAGCATTCAATGGGCTGGAAAATTCGCCAGGGAGGCAGCGTGGGGCGAATGCGTCAGGCCGGTAAACGGATCCCGAAGGTATTGGCGCCATGGTCACTGCGCACGAACACATCTCCACCGTGCATCAGTGCTATCGCCTTGACGATGGCCAGCCCCAAGCCGTGGTTGGCGCCGCTGTTGCTGCGCGAGGCGTCCACCCGATAGAAGCGTTCGAACAGGCGCGGCAGGTGTTCGCCGGCGATCGGTTCGCCGGGGTTGGTAACGGCGAGGATGATCTGGTCGCCAAGGGCTTCGATGCGCACGTCGATCACCTGGCCTGGGGCGGTGTGCTGCACGGCGTTGCTCAGGAGGTTGATCAACGCGCGACGCAGGTGGGCGATCTCGATGTTGGCCCTGGCGTCGCCGCTGACCCGGACTTGGACCTGGGCGTCTTCGAGGATGAAATCCAGGTAGTCGAGGGTGGTTGCCACTTCACCGGCCAGGGACGTGCTGGTCAGCTTGGTGGCCTTGCTGCCCTGGTCGGCACTGGCCAGGAACAGCATGTCGTTGATGATCGAGCGCAGTCGTTCCAACTCTTCGAGGTTGGATTGCAGGACCTCGAAGTAGTGTTCGGCCGACCGCCCACGGGTCAGCGCCACCTGGGTCTGGCCGATGAGGTTGGTCAGGGGCGAGCGCAGTTCATGGGCAACATCGGCATTGAACGATTCGAGCCGCGAATAGGCCTGCTCGACCCGGTCGAGGGTGGCGTTGAAGGAACTGACGAACTGGCTGAGTTCCGGCGGCAGCGGCGTCAGTTGCAAGCGCCCGGACAGACGAGGAGGGGCCAGGCGCTGGGCTTCGTCGGAGAGTTTTATCAGGGGCTTGAGGCCGATTTTCGCCACCCAATAGCCCAGCAACGAAGCCAGCAGCACCCCGACAATCGCCAGGCTCACCAGGGCCACCAGCAGACGGTGCTGGGTCTGGTAGAAGGTCTCGGTGTCGATGCCGATCATGAAACGCAGCGGCGGACGATGGTCCTTGGCCGGGAACTGGCTCACCAGCACTTTCATTGGATAGTGCCGATGGGGCAGCTTCAGGTCGCGTTTACCCAGCGGCCCTTGGGCAAAGGCGCGGATCCGTGCATCGGGATTGCCGTATTCAAAGTGCGGATCACCGCTGACGATCCAGAAATGGATGCGTTTGTCTTCCTCGCCCAGCAGGCGCAGTTTGTTATTGATCTTGACCCAGTGCTCAGCCGTGCCGTAACGGCCAACGGTGGATTCCAGGACGCTGTAGCGGGCATCGAGCTCGGCTTCGGGCAGCAGGCCAAGGCCCTTGACGACCTGCTGGTACAAGGCGCCGCCAATCAACAGGAATACCAGCGCCGCCACCAGCGTGAACATGCCACTCAGGCGCAGGGCGATGCTGTTAGGGTTGGTCATCGCTTCGACTCTCCAGCACGTAGCCCATCCCGCGGATGGTGTGCAGCAGCTTCTGTTCGAACGGCCCGTCGAGCTTGGCCCGCAGGCGCTTGATTGCCACTTCCACGACGTTGGCGTCGCTGTCGAAATTGATGTCCCAGACCATTTCGGCAATGGCGGTCTTCGACAGGATCTCGCCCTGGCGGCGCGCCAGCACGCTGAGCAGAGAGAACTCCTTGGCCGTCAGGTCCAGGCGCTGGCCGGCGCGGGTGGCCTTGCGGCTGATCAGGTCGATCCACAGGTCGGCGATGCTCACCAGCACCGGTTCGTGGCCGCCACTGCGACGGGTCAGGGCCTGCAGGCGGGCCACCAGTTCCAGGAAGGAGAATGGCTTGCCAAGGTAATCGTCGGCGCCGTCGCGCAGGCCCTTGATGCGGTCTTCGACCCGTTCCCGGGCGGTGAGCATGATCACCGGTGTCTGCTTGCGCGCGCGCAGGGCTCGCAGCACGCCGAAGCCGTCCAGGCCCGGCAGCATCACGTCGAGCACGATCACTGCGTAATCGCTTTCCAGGGCCAGGTGCAGGCCCTCGATACCGTCTGGCGCAACGTCCACGGTATAGCCCTGTTCGGTCAGGCCGCGGTGCAGGTAGTCCGCGGTTTTTTCTTCGTCTTCGATGATCAGAACGCGCATGGCCCCGCCTCAGTCTGTGGTCGTCTGTGCCATGGCCGGCGCGGATCCGGGCGAATGGGCGGGCCGATGAAACAGGCGCTCCAGCCACAAGTATATGACCGGTGTGGTGAACAGCGTCAGCGCCTGGCTCACCAGCAGGCCGCCGACCACCGCGATGCCCAACGGCTGGCGCAGCTCCGCGCCAGGGCCATAGCCGAGCATCAGCGGCAGGGCACCGAGCAGGGCGGCCAGGGTGGTCATCATGATCGGGCGGAACCTGGTCAGGCAGGCCTGGAAAATTGCCTCCTGGGGCGCCATTGCACCGTTGCGCTGGGCGTCGAGGGCGAAGTCGA
Organism: Pseudomonas sp. Q12-87; assembly: GCF_001269755.1. Taxonomy (NCBI): domain Bacteria; kingdom Pseudomonadati; phylum Pseudomonadota; class Gammaproteobacteria; order Pseudomonadales; family Pseudomonadaceae; genus Pseudomonas; species Pseudomonas sp. Q12-87. The sequence continues at coordinate 112,681 of NZ_LHVI01000008.1, forward strand.
TCATCAGGATGCCGTTCTTCTTGACGATGCCGATCAGCAGGACCAGCCCGATCAGCGCCATGATCGAAAAATCCTGGCCCAGCAACCACAGCATGATCAAGGCGCCAAGACCGGCCGAAGGCAAGGTGGAAATGATCGTCAATGGATGCACGAAACTCTCGTAGAGCACACCGAGGATGATGTACACCGCCACCAGCGCGGCGAGGATCAGCCACGGCTGGCTGGCAAGAGAACTCTGGAATGCCTGGGCCGCGCCCTGGAAGTTACCGGTGATGGCGGCCGGCATGCCGATCTCGTTCTTCGCCTGGTCGAGGATGCGCACCGCATCGCCCAGGGCCACGCCGGGCGCCAGGTTGAACGACAGGTTCGCAGCCGGGAACATGCCATCGTGGGCGATGGACAACGGGCCGTTGCTCGGGGTATCGAATCGGGCCAGGGCCGAGAGCGGCACCATTTCCCCGCTCAGGGGCGAGCGCAGGTAGAAATACGCCAGGCTTTGCGCCTTGCCCCGTTGCGCGGTGTCGAGTTCCAGGATCACGTTGTACTGGTTGGTCTCGGTCTGGAATTCATTGATCTGCCGCTGGCCGAAAGCGTCATAAAGGGCCTGGTCGACATCGGTGGCGGTGAGGCCGAAGCGTGCCGCCGCGCTGCGGTCGATGTTGATGTGGGTGACGCTGCCGCCCAGTTGCAAGTCGTTGGAAATATCACGGAACGCCGGATTGCCCCGCAACTTGTCGGTGAGTTTCTGCGCCCAGGCGTTGAGGCTCGGCCCGTCGTTGCTCTTGAGCACGTATTGATACTGGGCGCGGCTGGGGCCGGAACTGAGGTTGATGTCCTGCCCAGCGCGCAGGTACAGCACCACGCCGGGGATCTTCAGCAGTTTCGGGCGGATCCGGTCGATGAAGCCGCTGGCCGATACGTCACGTTCGCCCCGGGGCTTGAGGGCGATCCAGAAACGGCCGTTGGCGATGGTCTGGTTGTTGCCCGAAACACCCACGGAGTGGGAAAAGGTCTGCACCGCCGGGTCGGCGGCGACGATCTCGGCCAGGGCCTTGTGCTTGGCCACCATGTCCGGGAACGACACATCCGCCGCCGCTTCGCTGGTACCCAGCACCAGGCCGGTGTCCTGTACCGGGAAAAAACCCTTGGGAATGAACACGTAGCCCACCACCGCCAGCGCCAGGGTCAGGCCGAACACGCCGATCATCAACTTTTGATGGGCCAGTGCCCGGCGCAGGCCGCGTTCATACCAGCCGAGCAGGCGTTCGCCAAACCCTGCCTTGCCGTGGGTGTGATGCACCGGGGCGCGCATGAACAACGCGGCCAGGGTCGGTGCCAGCGTGAGGGACACCACCACTGAAATCAGAATGGTCGAGGTGGCGGTCAGGGCAAATTCCTTGAACAGGCGACCCACCACGCCACCCATGAACAGCAGCGGAATGAACGCTGCCACCAGGGAGAAACTGATGGAGACGACGGTGAAGCCGATCTCGCCGGCCCCCTTGATCGCCGCTTCACGCATGCCGTCGCCGGCCTCCAGGTGCCGGTGGATGTTCTCCACCACCACAATCGCATCGTCCACCACGAACCCCACCGAGATGACGATCGCCACCAGGGTCAGGTTGTTGAGGCTGAAGCCCATCACGTACATCAGCGCGAAACTGGCGGTCAGCGACACCCCCAATACCGCCGAGACGATCAAGGTCGCAGAGAGCTGGCGCAGGAACAGCGCCATGACCGCCACCACCAGCATCACGGCAATCAGCAAGGTGATCTCGACCTCGTGCAACGAGGCGCGGATGGTCTGGGTGCGGTCGATCAGCACCTTGACCTGCACGGCGGCAGGCAACATGGCTTGCAAGGTGGGCAAGGCCGCCTGGACACGGTCGACGGTTTCGACGATGTTCGCCCCTGGTTGGCGGAAGATCACCAGGTTGACCCCTGGTTCGTTGTCGGACCAGGCCTGGACGTAGGCGTTTTCCGAGCCGTTGACGACTTTGGCGATGTCCCTGAGCTGGACCGGCGCCCCGTTCCTGTACGACACGATCAGGTCGCCGTATTCCTCAGGCTGGAACAACTGGTCGTTGGTGGACAGGGTGGAAACACTCGACTCGCCGTACAGCGCGCCCTTGGCCAGGTTGAGGCTGGCTTGCTGCAGCGCCACGCGGATGTCGGCCAGTGTCAGGCCGATGGCGGCGAGCCGGTCAGCGGAGGCCTGGACGCGGATCGCCGGACGCTGCTGGCCGGTAATGTAGATCTGGCCTACGCCATCGATCTGGCTGATCTGGCGAGAAAGCAAGGTCTCGACGTAGTCGCTCAGCTCCGTGCCGGGCATCAGGGTCGAGCTGATGCTGAGGATCAGCACGGGGCTGTCGGCTGGGTTGACCTTGCGCCAGGTCGGCAGGTTCGGCATATCGCTGGGCAGTTTGCCGGCGGCGGTATTGATCGCCGCCTGCACTTCCTGGGCGGCGGTGTCGATGCTTTTGTCGAGGCTGAATTGCAGGATCAGGTTGGTCGAGCCCAACGCACTGCTGGAAGTCATCTGGGTGATGCCGGGGATGGCGCTGAATTGCACTTCCAGCGGTGTCGCCACCGACGACGCCATGGTTTCGGGGCTGGCGCCGGGTAATTGGGCATTGACCTGGATAGTCGGGAATTCAGCTTCCGGCAACGGCGCCACGGGCAGGCGAGGAAACGCGATCGATCCCAGCAGGACCAGGGCGAAGGTCAGCAGAACCGTGGCGATGGGGTGATCGATGCACCACGCCGAAATCGAACCGCGGCCCTTCATGGTTGCGGCTCCGAGGTCTTGGCCAGGGCTGGCGGGTCACTGAGCACCTGGATGCTGGTACCCGGCTTGAGCCGTGACTGGCCGTCGCTTACCAACTGGTCGCCGGCATTCACCCCTTTGACGATGTGGATGTCGCTGTCCTGGTAAACAATCGTCACCGGGACGCTTTCGACCTTGTCGCCCTTGACCCGGTACACGAAGGCTTGCTCCAGGCCACGCTGGACGACGGTCGGAGGCACCACCAGCGCGTCCTTGTCGAGGGCGGTCTGGATCTTGAGTGTCACCAACTGCCCGGGCCATAGCCGTTGCGCGGCGTTGTCGAATTCCGCCTTGGCCCGCAGGGTGCCGGTGTTGGCGTTGATCTGGTTGTCGATCAGGCTCAGGCGCCCTTCGGCAAGCGCTTCCCCGGTGGCGCCCTCGGCGCCGATATAGGCCTTGACCAAGGCTTGCTCGGGGGCGGCGATCAATCGCTGCAACGTAGGCAACATTTGCTGGGGCAGGGAGAACTCCACGGCGATCGGGTCGATCTGGGTCACACTGAAGAGGCCTTCGGCATCGCTGGTGCGCAGGAAATTGCCTTCGTCCACATTGCGAATACCAACGCGACCGGTCACCGGAGAGCGGATCTGGGTGTAGGACAACTGCACCTGTGCCGAGTCGATGGCTGCCTGATTGCCTTGGACGGTGGCCTTGAGTTGGTTGACCAATGCCTGTTGCTGGTCGTAGGTCTGCTTCGACACGCCGTCGTCGACACTCAGTAGTTTGTAGCGCTTGAGATTGACTTGGGCCACCGCCAGTTGTGCCTGGCTCTCGCCGAGCTGGGCTCGGGCCTGGTCGAGGCTGGCGCGGATCGAGCGGTCGTCGATGGTCGCCAGCAAATCACCCTTTTTGACCAGTTGCCCTTCCTTGATCAACAGTTTGGTGAGGATGCCGTCGATTTGTGGGCGGATCACCACGCTGTGCAGCGACAGCACCGTGCCAATCCCGCTGGCGAAGCGCGGCACATCCTTTTGCACCACGCTGACGACCCGTACCGGAACGGCGGCGGGAGCGCCGGGCTTGGCGGTGACCGGCTTCATGACAAACCAGAGGACGAGGGCCGCCAGGGCGACCAGCAGTGCGACGAGCAGGACAGTTTTCTTCTGGATGCGCATGGATATGAAGGGCCGGTTCGGGACTCAGGATTTATAGCTTTCTTATATAGCGTTGCGAGCCGGTCAGGAAGGTGACGGCTAACTGTCAGGCTTGTCAGTTTCGTCTCGGTTGATGGTCGGATGAATCGTTGTTGCGCATCAATCTGCCCGCGCACTGCGATAACGGGCAGGTATACTGGCGCCTTTCACGGCTCGCCCTGCGGACCGACTTGCACGCATTACCCCGGAGCTTTACATGAATTCCCCGATACCTTCGCCTGCGGACGAGCTCCCGGGCGGCGAACAGGCCGGCCTGCCCGACAGTGACGCTTCCAGCACCGAGAGCGGCAACGCGGCAATACCTGCGTTCAAGTTCCCGTTCAAGCCCGGCGAGCTGGCCTCGGCCAAAGGCGCCGCGCAGCAACCGTGGTACAAGAACGGCGCAAAGAACGGCCATACCAAGACCCCAGGCGCCGCGCCTCCCGGCACACGCCGCTCGATGGGCAAGCGCTGACACTCATTCCCCGAGCACGGCGGCGGCTTCAGTTCGCTGCCCGTGCCCCCGCCAGGCTTCCACTCAGTTCATAGGCCGTCAGCTCGGCCTGGTGCGCCGCCAGGATCTCCGGCAATGAGCCTCGCAGGTACTCGACCCAGGTCTTGATCTTCGCATCCAGGTATTGGCGCGAAGGGTAGATTGCATAGAGGTTGAGTTCCTGGGAGCGGTAGTTGGGCATGACCCGCACCAGCGTGCCGTTGCGCAAGCCTTCGATGGCGGCGTACACCGGCAATACCCCCACGCCCATGCCGCTGGTGATCGCGGTTTTCATCGCATCGGCAGAGTTCACCAAGAACGGTGAGCTGTTGATAGTGACCATCTCCTGGCCTTCCGGGCCGTCGAACACCCATTTTTCCAGCGGAATGACCGGGCTGACCAGGCGCAGGCAGGCGTGGTTGAGCAGGTCGCTGGGCTTTTGCGGGCAGCCGCTGGCTTTCACGTAGGCAGGTGAAGCGCAGACGATGCTGTAGGTGATGCCCAGGCGCTGGGAGACGAAGCCCGAGTCTGGCAACTCGCTGGCAAGCACGATGGAGACGTCGTAGCCCTCATCCAGGATGTCCGGTACGCGGTTGGCCAGGGTCAGGTCGAAGGTCACATCCGGGTGGGTCTTGCGGTAGCGGGCGATGGCGTCGATCACGAAATGCTGGCCAATGCCGGTCATCGTATGGACTTTCAACTGCCCGGCGGGGCGGGCATGGGCATCGCTGGCCTCGGCTTCGGCTTCCTCGACATACGCCAGGATCTGCTCGCAGCGCAGCAAGTAGCGTTTACCGGCCTCGGTCAAGGCAATGCGGCGGGTCGTGCGGTTGAGCAGGCGCGTTTGCAGATGGGCTTCCAGGTTGGAAACCGCACGCGAGACATTGGCGGTCGTGGTGTCCAGTTGCACGGCGGCGGCGGTGAAGCTGCCGGCTTCGGCAACGCAGCTGAACGCGCGCATGTTTTGCAAGGTGTCCATGAAGGGCTCTCTTGGGAGGTGGCAAATTGTGACATGAAGTTACAGAGCTGCGGGACCCCGACTAATGGATTATCGCGTTTACGGTAACAAAGATTCGCAGAAAGGTCGGCTTATCGCCGTTGGGGGCGATGCCTAGAATTGCCGCCACTGTGACGCAGGTTCGTTCTGATGTCTGGCGCAGAACTTGTGGAAGCGGGCTTGCTCGCGAAGGCGATGGACCTGGCCACGACGATGTTGAATGTTAGTTCGTCTTCGCGAGCAAGCCCGCTCCCACAGGATGTTCGTTTTCTCTCCTAGGAATTTTGCGCAAGTGCCGCGTTGCATCAGCAGAGAGCTGAAGACTCTCAGTGTTTGGGTTTTGACATTAACCATCAGCGGTTGCCTCGGCACAGGCGGGATCGCCCCGCAAGGCGAGGCGATGTCGGCCAATCAGTTGGCCACCGATGCCGCCATCCGCGAAGCCGCCCGCGACGCCCATTGGCCCACTCGCCAGTGGTGGCAAGCCTATGGCGACCGACAACTGGATCGCTGGATCGATCTGGCCGTGCAGGACAGTCCAAGCCTGGCCATGGCTGCGGCCCGAGTGCGTCAGGCCCGGGCACTGGCGGGTATCGCCGAGGCCGCCGAGTCGCTGCAGGTCAACGCCGAGTCGGCCCTCAAGCGCCACAACTGGCCCACCGATCAGTTCTATGGGCCTGGCGAGCTGGCCGACACCACCACCTGGGACAATAACGCAGGCCTGGGCTTGAGCTACGCCCTGGATCTATGGGGCCGTGAGCGCAACGCCAGCGAACGGGCCGTCGACCTGGCTCACGTCAGCGTTGCCGAGGCACGGCAGGCGCAACTGGAATTGCAGAACAACATCGTGCGCGCCTACATCCAGTTTTCGCTGCACTACGCCCAGCGCGATATTGTCGTCGCGACGCTTCGCCAGCAGGAACAGATCCTCGATCTGGCCCAAAAACGCCTGGACGGTGGCATCGGTACCCATTTCGAAGTCAGCCAGGCCCAGGCGCCGCTGCCCGAAACCCATCGGCAACTCGATGCCCTCGACGAAGCCATTGCCTTGAGTCGCAATCAATTGGCCGCGCTGGCCGGCAAGGGCCCGGGGGAGGGCGCGCGCTTGCAGCGTCCAACCCTGGCCCTCGGTGCGCCCTTGAAATTGCCGTCGGCCTTGCCCGCCGAACTGCTCGGCCAGCGTCCGGACGTGGTTGCCGGGCGTTGGCAGGTGGCGGCCCAGGCCCGCGGCATCGATGTGGCCCGCGCCGGCTTCTATCCCAACGTCGATCTGGTGGGGAGCTTGGGTTACATGGCCACCGGCGGTGGTGCGCTGGAGTTTTTGACCGGCAAGAAACTCACCTACAGCGTCGGGCCGGCCATCTCGCTACCGATCTTCGATGGCGGGCGCCTGCGCTCACAATTGGGGGAGGCGGCGGCCGGTTATGACGTCGCCGTGGCGCACTACAACCAGACGCTGGTAAACGCGCTCAAGGGCCTTTCCGATCAGTTGATCCGTCGCGAGTCCCTGGACAAGCAACAAGCCTTCGCCGCCGAATCGGTGGCCGCCGCGCAGCGCACCTATGACATCGCGCTGGTGGCGTTCCAGCGTGGGCTGACTGACTACCTCAACGTGCTCAACGCCCAAAGTCTCTTATTCAAGCAGCAACAAGTGCAACAGCAAGTGGAAGCGGCGCGCCTGACGGCCCATGCCGACCTGGTGACCGCGCTGGGCGGTGGGCTGGAGGCAGGCAGCGACAGTCCTGACCTGAGCCACAATGCTGAGTAGTCCCTTCATGACGTCTTTACTCGCCCCCGCATGCTGGTTGTATCGCCTTGAATGGCGCCGTGGCTTTTTCGAATGGGCGCGCAGCGATGGCGTGACCTGGGTCTACATGTTCAAGGTCCTGTTTGCCGCGTTCCTGACGCTGTGGCTGGCGATGCGCCTGGAGTTGCCGCAACCGCGCACGGCCATGATCACCGTGTTCATCGTGATGCAGCCCCAAAGTGGCCAAGTCTTCGCCAAGAGTTTCTATCGCTTGCTCGGTACCCTGGCCGGCTCGGCGGTGATGGTGGCGTTGATCGCCTTGTTCGCCCAGAACACCGAGCTGTTTCTTGGCTGCCTGGCGATCTGGGTCGGCATTTGTTCGGCGGGGGCGGCGCGCTATCGCAACTTTCGCGCCTATGGCTTCGTGCTGGCGGGCTATACCGCCGCGATGATCGGCCTGCCGGCCCTGGCCCATCCGGAAGGAGCGTTCATGGCGGCGGTCTGGCGGGTGCTGGAGATTTCCCTGGGGATTCTCTGCGCCACGTTGGTCAGCGCCGCGATCCTGCCGCAGACCGCCAGCGCTGCCATGCGCAATGCCTTGTACCAGCGCTTCGGGGTGTTTGCCCTGTTCGTCACTGACGGTCTGCGTGGACGCAGCAAGCGGGAGGCCTTCGAGGCCGGCAATGTGCGTTTCATCGCCGAAGCCGTCGGCCTGGAGAGCCTGCGCAGCGTGACGGTGTTCGAAGACCCGCACATGCGTCAACGCAACGGCCGACTCAGCCGCTTGAACAGCGAATTCATGGGTATTACTACCCGCTTCAACGCCTTGCACCAGTTGCTCGAGCGCTTGCGCAGCAGCGCGGCGGACCACGTAGTGAACGCCATCAAGCCGGGCCTGCAAACCCTGGCTGAATTGCTCGACGGTTTCAGCGCGCGAGCCCTGACCGATGCCGATGCGGCGCGCCTGGCGGCGGCGCTGGCCGACTACAAGGCCGATTTGCCGGCCCAGGTGCGAAGGCTGCGGGCGCTGTTCCAGGAAACCGCACCGAGCGATGACCAGCAACTGGATTTCCACACCGCCTACGAGTTGCTCTATCGCTTCGTCGACGACCTGCATGGCTACGCCCTGACTCACGCCTCCCTGGCCGACCATCGCCACGAACGCGAGCGCTGGGACGAACCGTTCGTACCACAGACCAATTGGCTGGCGGCGACCGCATCGGGGGTTCGGGCTGCCTTTATTTTGCTGGTCCTGGGCAGCTATTGGGTCGCTACGGCCTGGCCGAGCGGCGCAACCATGACGATGATCGCCGCCGCCACCGTGGGCTTGTCGGCCGCCACGCCGAACCCTAAGCGCATGGCCTTCCAGATGGCTTGCGGCACGCTGTTCGGGGCGTTGATCGGCTTCGTCGAGATGTTCTTCATCTTTCCGCTGATCGACGGTTTCCCGTTGCTCTGCGTGATGCTCGCGCCGGTCATCATGCTGGGGTCATTCCTCAGTTCGCGCGCGCAATATGCCGGGGTCGGGCTGGGGTTGCTGATCTTTTTCTGCACAGGTTCCGTGCCGGACAACCTGACGGTCTACAACCCCTACGCCTTCATCAACGACTACATCGCGATGATCCTCGGCATGCTGGTGTGCGCCGCTGCCGGGGCAATCATCCTGCCGCCCAACAGCCGCTGGATGTGGCACCGTCTGGAGCAGGATCTGCGCGAGCAAGTGGTGTTCGCCATCAGCGGCGGGCTCAAGGGCCTCGCTTCGGGTTTTGAAAGCCGCACCCGTGACTTGCTGCACCAGGCCTACGGGCTGGCGGCGGGCCAACCCCGGGTGCAGCGCGATCTCTTGCGCTGGATGTTCGTGGTGCTGGAAGTCGGCCACGCGATTATCGAGTTGCGCAAGGAACAGGCGATTCTGCCGGTGCATCCGGCTTATGCCGAAAGCCAGCCATGGCGCCAGGCGATCCGGGTGATGGGGCGCGCGCTGGTGCGGCTGTTCCGCCAGCCGGGCCAGAGCAATCTGGAGCGTGCGCTGGTGGCGGTGGATCACGCCATCAGCCGCGTGCAGGCCACCGACGAGCCCTTCGCCCCCCATTTCGACACTTCGGCCCTGCGCCGGGTGAAAAGTTACCTGCATTTCATCCGCACCTCGCTGCTCGACCCGCAATCACCCATGGCGGCCTATGCCAGGCCGCTGCTCCAGGAACCTGAACATGCCCCGTGAATTCGCCTTCCATGGCGTGTATATGCCCACCATGACCTTGATGTTTTTCATCGCGGCGGCCCTGGCCTGGGCCCTCGACCGCTTTCTCTCGGGGCTGGACCTGTACCGCTTTTTCTGGCACCCGGCGTTGCTGCGCCTGAGCTTGTTTACCTGTCTGTTCGGCGCCCTCGCGCTGACGGTCTACCGTTGAGAACGATGCGATGAAAAAGTTTTTCAGCCTCCTGGCGACGCTGTTAGTGCTGGCCCTGGCGCTGTGGATCGGCCGTACGTTGTGGGTGCACTACATGAACACGCCCTGGACCCGCGATGGCCGGGTGCGGGCCGACATCATCAACGTCGCCGCGGACGTCAGCGGCGAAGTGGTCGAGGTGCCGGTGCGGGATAACCAGACAGTGAAGAAGGGCGACTTGCTGATGCGCATCGACCCGGAGCACTACCGCATCGCGGTCAAGCAGGCGCGCTCCCTGGTGGCGTCGCGCAAGGCCACTTGGGAAATGCGCAAGGTCAATGCCCACCGTCGCGCAGACTTGGACAGCCTGGTGATCTCCCGGGAAAACCGCGACGACGCGAGCAACATCGCCGACTCGGCCCTGGCCGATTACCAGCAGGCCCAGGCGCAACTGGAGGCGGCCGAACTGAACCTCGCACGCACCGAAGTGCGCGCTGCGGTGGATGGCTACGTCACCAACCTCAACGTGCACCAGGGTGACTATGCCCGCATCGGCGAAGCGAAAATGGCGGTGGTCGACATGCATTCGTTCTGGGTCTACGGCTACTTCGAAGAAACCAAATTACCCAAGGTGCGGATCGGGGATGCGGCGCAGTTGCAATTGATGAGCGGTGAGTTACTCAAGGGCCATGTGGAAAGCATCTCCCGCGGCATCTACGACCGCGACAATCCCCAGAGCCGAGAGCTGGTCGCCGACGTCAACCCAACCTTCAACTGGGTGCGCCTGGCCCAGCGGGTGCCGGTGCGCATTCATCTGGATGAAGTGCCGGAAGATGTGCTGCTGGCGGCGGGGATGACCTGTACGGTGGTGGTCGAGCCGCGGGGTTAGCGCTCATACCATCAAACCCCTGTGGGAGCGGGCTTGCCGCGAAGGCGTCGGGACACTCGACATTGCTGCAAGCTGACACACCGCTTTCGCAAGCAAGCTCGCTCCCACATGGATTTCGGGTGGCTGCGAGATTTCAATTAGTGGCCAATTCCCCCGTGGCGAGGGAGCTTGCTCCCGCTGGGCGGCGAAGCCGTCCCTAAAGCGACCCACCCAACCCAAATCGCTTCATCAACCCTTTCTCCAGCAACCCCTTGGGCAGCAAGCCAGCCATCAACGGCAATGCCCGGCTGCCATTGCCCAGGCGCAGCAGGCGCGGCGGCCTGGGTTGTTGCGCGGCTTTGAGCAACCCGGCGGCAAATTCGCTGGCCGGGGTCGGGTTGTCCTGGGACGCCTTGGCCCGGGCGCGAATGCCGTCGCGCAGGGGCCACCAGGGCGATTGCTCGCTGATCAGCTGTTCGGCTTCATGGCCGGCGTTCTTGGCGAAGCTGGAGGCAATGGCGCCGGGCTGGACTTCCATCACCCGGATGCCGAACGGCGCCAGCTCCATGCGCAGGGCATCGCTCAGGGCATGCACCGCTGCCTTGGAAGCGCAGTAGGCGCCGGCGAACGGCGTGACCAGCACACCGGAAACGCTGCCGATATTCACCACCATTCCCTTGGCCCGGCGCAACACCGGGAACAGCGCGCGGGTCACCCCGACGACCGCGAACACATTGGTTTCGAACTGACGCTGCATCGCCGGTACGCCGCCGTCCAGCAGCGGCCCCATGGCACCGTAACCGGCGTTGTTGATCAACACATCGAGGCCACCGTGCTGTTGGTTGATCCGCTCGCTCAACTGCTCCAGGGCCGAGCCATCGTTGACGTCCAGTTGCTCGGCGTTGAAACCGGCGGCGCTGAGCTGCGCCACGTCTTCAGCCTTGCGTGCCGTCGCCCAAACTTGGTAGCCGGCGGCCTTGAAGGCATCGGCCAGGGCGCGGCCGATGCCGCTGGAACATCCGGTAATCAACGCAACGGGCATGGCGCATTCCTTATGCAAAAAGTCAGGAGAGGAAAATCAGTTGGAGAAAGTACCGTGCAATCGCTCGGCGCGAAACTCCAGTGTCTGCGGGCGATAGCCGGGACGCAGCGGCGGCAGGGGCAGGCAGTCTTGCCAGTTGGCGCCAGCCTGCAACGCGCCGGGGCCACGGTAGCGCGGAGCATCGTAGGGGTTGTCGGCCAGGTTGATGGTGTCGCCGGGCGCATAGGCTGCGATTCGCCAGCGCAATTCAGTCAGCGGCACGTCGTTGCCGTTGTTGAGATTCAGCGACAGCGGTCGGTCGGCGGGGCAGTGTTCGGGGGCATAGGTGATGCGCAGCTCCAGGCGATCCAGCTGCCGGTTTTCACGGTTCTCCTGCCAGAGCACCCAAGCGGCTACCAGTCCCAGCCCGACGAACGCCGCCAGGGACACCGGCAGTGCCTTGGCCGGATAGCGCAGCAACAGGATGAGCCAGGTGATGACCAGCAAAACGCCGATAAGCATGGTTGAAGCCTCCGATAGCATCGTCACATCCTACCGAAGGGAACGGGCAATGTTGAAGCGATGATGGGCCGGCGGCAAAGGCTCCATAAAAAAGCCCCCGGCCAACCGGCTGCGGATAGGGGACGCAGTCGGCTGGGCGAGGGCTTCTTGTTTGGCTGGTCTTACTGCGCGATGGTTTTCACCGATACGCCGCGTTCGACCGGGGTGGAGCGACCGTAGATGTCTTCGAAGCGTTCGATGTCGTCTTCGCCCAGGTAGCTGCCCGACTGGACTTCGATGATTTCCAGCGGGATCTTGCCTGGGTTGCGCAGACGGTGGACCGAGGCGATCGGGATGTAGGTCGACTGGTTCTCGCAGAGTAGGAACACGTTCTCGTCGCAGGTCACTTCAGCGGTGCCGCTGACCACGATCCAGTGCTCGGCACGGTGGTGGTGCATCTGCAGCGACAGGCACGCGCCTGGCTTGACCGAGATGTGCTTGACCTGGAAGCGGCCACCCATGTCCACCGAGTCATACGAGCCCCACGGACGATAGACTTCGCAGTGGTTCTGGGTCTCGGTACGGCCCTGGGCGTTGAGGGTGTTGACCATCTGCTTGACGCCTTGGACCTTGTCCTTGTGGGCGATCATCATGGCGTCCTTGGTTTCGACGACCACGATGTTTTCCAGGCCGATCACCGATACCAGCTTGCCGTTGCCATGGATCATGCAGTTGCGGCTGTCCTGGACCACCACGTCGCCCTTGGTGACGTTGCCGTTGGCGTCCTTTTCATTGACTTCCCACAGCGACGCCCAGCAACCGACATCGCTCCAGCCGGCGGACAGCGGCACCACGCAGGCGCGCTGGGTTTTTTCCATCACGGCGTAGTCGATGGAGTTGTCCGGGCAGCAAGCGAAAGTGGCTTCGTCGAAGGTGATGGTGTCGGCCGTTTGCTCACTGCGCTCCAGGGTCAGCAGGCAGGTGTCGTAGATGTCCGGGTCGTGCTTTTTCAGCTCTTCGAGGAAACGGCTGGCACGGAACAGGAACATGCCGCTGTTCCAGAAATAGCCGCCGGCCTCGACGAACTCGGTGGCGCGCTTGACGTCGGGTTTTTCGACGAAGTGCGAGACGCGGCTCACGCCTTCGGGCAGCAGCGCGTCGTTGGTCGACTTGATGTAGCCGTAGCCGGTTTCCGGTTTGGTCGCCGGTACGCCGAACAGCACCATTTCGCCGCGCTCGGCAGCCACGGTGGCCAGGGCCAGTGCGCGCTGTAGGGCTTTCTGATCGTCGATCACGTGGTCGGCCGGCAGCACCAGCATCAGCTCATCGCGGCCTTCGTTGACCAGCATCATCGCCGTCAGCGCCACGGCCGGTGCGGTGTTGCGCCCGAACGGTTCCATCAGGACGCGCTGGACTTCGAGCTTGCGATTGGCCAACTGCTCGTTGACGATGAAACGGTGGTCTTTGTTGCAGACCACGATCGGGGTGTCCATGCCTTCGAACACCAGGCGCTCGAGAGTCTGCTGGAACAGGGTGTGTTCACCGGTCAGGGCCAGGAACTGTTTAGGGAACTGCTTGCGCGAAAGCGGCCAAAGACGTGAGCCGCTACCACCTGACAAGATCACCGGAATCATGTGTGTTACTCCTTTGAAGCGAAATGGTTTTAGAGCTACTGCGTTCTGTCGTTTCACTCTCTTGTTGTTGTTTCGTACCCGACTGACACCCCGATTCAGGGTGGGAGCGGGCTTGCTCGCGAAAGCGGTGGTTCAGCCAACATCAATGTTGAATGTGAGACCGTATTCGCGAGCAAACCCGCTCCCACAGGGGTAATGCGTCAGTCGAGTGAATCTGTCAGCGGGTTGACACTGGACGCTTTACCCAGACCGGCGACAAGCTGCTTCCGGAGCCAGTGACGTACAGCACCGCTGCTTCACCGCGCTCAAGCGCGACAGGCTTGAGGTCGCCAACTTTCTTGTCGCCTTCGAACAGCGCCAGGCTCACTTTCACCGGGTTGATTTCACGCTCGCCACGGCCCTTGGCCGCCACGTTCGGTACCACTTCGGTCTTGCCGTCGGCGGTCTTGAGCGTCAGTGCCTTGTCGGTGAGGTTCTGTACGCGGACCAGGGACTTCTGCTTGTTCTTGAACGGCGGCTCTTCGATCAGTTGAGGCTGGCCGCTGGCGTTGTTGACCAGGGTGTAATAGTGATCGGGGGCCAGTTTTACCGGGACGGTCTGGCTGCCGACCTTGGCGCTGTAGTCACCGCCAGGCATGAAGCTGAAGTCGCTGCTGGCCAGGGGAGCCACGTCGTTGAGGTTGGTGCTGCCGACGGTGGCGCTGACTTCGGCGTTGCTGGCGTTGTAGATGCGCACGAAGCTCGAGCCTTTTGGCGCGACCGGGCCGTACAGGGCCGAGTCACCGGCGAAGGCGGACAGCGAGAGGGCGCTCATGCTGGCGACCAGGGCAACAGCCTTGAAGGAGCGAGCGGCGAGACGGCGAGGAGTAGTGTTGAAAGTCATGGTGGACCTCTCTTTCAGTTTTGCGCCCGGTCGGGCGTCTCGGATTGAGTGTTAGCGGCGACGTTCTGTTGATTTACGCCGGCTTGTTTGAGCTCTGCGACCCACTGCGGGTCCGCATCGCCGATATCGTTGTTCACGGGCAGGTAGCGCTCGGGGAATTCCCAGATCACCACTTGTGGCGGGCTGTTCTTGAAGGCATCGCTCTTGAGGTAGCTGAGCATCGGCAGAATCGGGCCATGGCCGTCTTCGGCGTAGTTCACCACGTCGCTGTGCAGGGCCTGCTTGAGTGCGCCGACGAAGTTCCAGTTCGGGTTGGCGCTGTAGCTGGTACCGATCAGGGCCACAGGCACCTGGGCGTCGGCGAACAGTGCGTCGTCGCCGGCCGGCTGGTCATCGGCTTCACGGGTGTTGCGCTTGACCAGTGGTTCCTGGGCAGGCATCAGGTTTTCAAACAACGGGTCCAGCGGCAGGAACTGGCGCAGGTCGCCCTTGTGGGTGATTTTTTCCGCAGGTTCGGTGACGAAGCGCTGTGGCGCACCGTTGAGTGGCGTTTTTTCTGCGATGGCCTTGGCCAGGTTCTCGGCGGCCACTTGCGCGCCTTCCGGGGTCCAGTGGGTGTCGGTGCGCAGGAACACTTGCTGGCCGCTTTGCTTGGCCTGTTGCAACGGGCCTAGCAAGTCGGGGGCAAGGATCTTGTCAGCTGCCACGCGGGCATGGAAATCCTGGTACAGGTTGGCGTGGATGCTGGATGGCTTCACTTCGCCCAAATGCTCTGGATACAGGCGCGCCTTGGCAGGCACGATCGCCATCACCAGGGTGATGCCTTGTTCCTTGAGCTTTTGGCGCACGCCTTCGACCAGGGCGTAGTTGCCTTGCAGGTTCAGCTCTTCGTTGACGATCGGGTTGAACTCTTCGTCGCTGTACAGCCATTGGTCGCGGCCCAGGACCACGCCTTTGCGGCCTTCATTGAACAGCTTGTAGTCCAGCGCAGCCCAGATGTTGGTGCCCAGGCGCTTGATCGGGAACTCGTCGTCGTAATGAGTTTCCACGGCCTTGGCCCAGCGTCCGTTGAGTACGGTCGCGTCGGGGTTGGTGCTGAAGCCGAAGAAACTGCGCATCGACCACAGGCCCAGTGCTGTCAGGATCAGCATGAACAGTGCGATGTAAAAGATGCGTAATGAGCGGGTCATGGTCAGATCCCTCAGAACTGGAAGTAAAGGAACGGCGAGAAGCTTTGCGCCGAAAGTTTGAGAATCGAAGCGATGAACAGCAGCAGTACGAGGGCGCGCATCACGTAGCGCGACCAATCCACAGTCCAGTAGGCCGGTTGCACCTGGGCTTCGACACCCACGGTGTAGCCCGGTTCGTGGATTGTGGCCGGGTTATCGCCCGGTACGGCTTTGATCAACCCCGGTTGTGCGGTGGCCGGGCCGTTGGCCTCGGTATTGACCTCAGGCTTGGTCTTGACCGGCGGACGGTTGGTGTAGAAGTCCCGCAGGCCGAAGAAGGCGAGGGTGATGTAGGCCACCACCAGCGTGGCGATCTGCAGGCCGGTGAGGTTGGCACGGGTCAGTTCCGACAACGACCAGTCGCCGAAGCTGAACATGGCGCCGTACATGCGACCGGCCACGTGCAGGTTCTCGGCCCGGAAAATCACCCAGCCCATCACCACCAGCAGGAAGGTCAACGCCCAGCGGATCGGGTTGATGCTGCGTGGCGTGGTGTTGATGCCCACCGCTTTTTCGATGGCCAGCCAGATACCGTGCCAGGCACCCCAGATGATGTAGGTGAAGTTCGCGCCGTGCCACAGACCACCGAGCAACATGGTCAGGAACAGGTTGCGATAGGTCATCAACGTGCCTTTGCGGTTACCGCCCAGGGTGATGTAGAGATAATCGCGCAGCCAAGTGGACAGGCTGATGTGCCAGCGGCGCCAGAACTCGGTGATCGACTGGCTGATGTAGGGCTGCTTGAAGTTTTCCATGAAACGGAAACCCATCATCAGGCCCAGGCCGATGGCCATGTCGCTGTAGCCGGAGAAGTCGAAGTACAGCTGTGCGGTGTAGGCCAGGGCGCCGAGCCAGGCATCTCCCGTGGTCGGGTTCTGCAGGGCGAAGCAATGGTCGGCCACCACCGCCAGGGTGTCGGCGATGAACACTTTCTTGATGAAGCCCTGCATGAAGCGGGTGCAGCCTTCGGAGAACTTGTCCAGGGTGTGGGTGCGGTTGTTGAACTGGTCGGCCAGGTCGCGGAAACGCAACACGGGGCCGGCGATCAGGTGCGGGAAAATGGCCACGAACGCTGCGAAGTCGATCAGGTTGCGGGTCGCCGGGGTGTCACCGCGATAGACGTCGATGATGTAGCTGATGGACTCGAAGATGTAGAACGAGATCCCGATCGGCAACAACACATGGGTCAGGATGAACGGCTCCAGGCCGAAACTGGTCATGATCGCGTTGAGGCTGTCGACGCCGAAGTTCGCGTACTTGAAGTAGCCCAGGATGCTCAGGTCCACTGCCACGCCGAGCAACAGCCAGCGTTGGGCCGGTTTGGTGCGCACGCCGGCGGCACCCACCTTCAGGCCGATCCAGTAGTTCCACAGCGTTACGCCGGCGAACAGCGCCAGGAAGTCCACCCGCCACCAGGCGTAGAACACGTAGCTGGCGATCAGCAGCAGCAGGTTGCGATAGCGTTGCCCGCTCAAGTAGTACAAGCCGAGAAAGATCGGCAAGAACAGAAACAGGAACACATTGGATGAAAATACCATCCCGATCTCTCCATGTTGAATCAACAGTCAAGGGCCAGAGCCCCCCCAAACCCCCCCGTGAAAACCGGGGGGCGTAACACAGTTCATTTCTGATACTGCCCCTGTGGGAGCGGACTTGCTCGCGAAGGCGGTGTATCAGTCGACATCATTGTTGAATGTCAGACCGAATTCGCGAGCAAGCCCGCTCCCACAAGGGTTCCCTGCCGAGCAGGGATAAGGGTGTCAGCTTCCTTTCTCACCTTTTTCCCGCGATGGGTCGTACACCCGGGTCAAGTCGCCGCCGAGGCGGAAGGTCTTGAACGGCTGCATTTCATGCTTGCGTTCCAACACATCCTCGGGGCAGGTGTAGAGGCTGCAGAACGGCTCGAGCCAGGCGAATTTGGAGTCGATCTTCAAATCCTTCATGTCCTGTTCGTCGCCGTTCTTCTTTTCGAAGATGTCCGGGTCTTTCACCCCGGCCAGCACCCGATCACCCAGGCGCTTGAGGGCACCGTTGTTTTCCTGGCGCAGGTCCACGCCGTTGACCTGGGCAAAACTGGCGATCATCGCCAGCGGCGGCAGGGCATAGTTGTGGTAGGACAGGGCCCGTTGCTTGCGCTTGAGTTCGTTGGGCAGGAAGCCATCGGCATCGATCTGGTTGACGCCGACCTTGTATTCCTTGACGGCCCAGTCGAACAGGTCGCGGCGGTTGGTTGCCACGGAAGTGGCCATCACCGACCAGGCGGCCCAGTAGGAGTGGTTGTTGGTCTTGTCCAGCGGCAGGTTGTCCCAGTCACTGACCACCTGATCGGCCATACGGCTGAACCAACCCTCGATCAGTTGGGTTTGTTGCGGGTAATTGGCCAATGGGTGGGAGTCTGAAAACTTCAGGCGCACATAAGCCGAAGCCATGCTGCCCAGGGCCCATTTGCGCATGGACTTGCCGGTGTGGTTGAAGTCCTTGGACATCAACGCATCGGCCTGGGCCCAAGTGGTCAGCCAGTTCAGGGTGCATTGCAATTGTTCGGGGCGACCGTCACGCATGAATTGCATCACCTGCTTGCTGACGCCGCGCTCGATCTTGGTGATGTCGGCGGTGCTGTCACGGAAGGCTTTTTCCGATTGCACGTTCAGCGTGGCGCGGGCCTTGTCGGAGCCCTCGTACTTGCTGCGAAATTGCAGCGAGCCGGTGTAGGGCGCCGGAACCGCATCGCAGCCTTGGGCAGGTTCGCCCACCTTGACCTTCTCGATCGGGGCGAAGTAACCCTGTGGCGGGCGCAGCGGGGCGGCGGCCTGGGTGGCCCCGGCGAACATCGCCAGGGTCAGCAGGGACGGTGCCAACAGATTTTTCAACGTTCGGGTGCGCATGGTTCTGGTCATGAGACGAGACCTCATTGTCCGATCTGAGCCGTGGTTTGCTCGGCTTGCGGAGATGCGTTGCGTTTGCAGACTTTCGCTTCTACCTGCAGTGGCGCTGCACCGGCGTCGGGACCCTGGACTTCGACAGCCAGCAGGTTTTGCGAGGCCCAATCGTCGTCGGTGCGCAGTTGGAAGGCGAAACGCCCATCGGTGTCGGAGGTATCCGGTTTTTCAATCTTGATATCCTCGTGGCGCCCATTCATGTACCAGAGGGTGGCTTGCAAGGTTTTCACCGACGTGTCGGCGAAGCGGATGTCGACCTGGTGGCTGCTGTTACGCAGATCCATGTTCTTGCTATTGACCATCAATTCGTTCTTGCCGGGCTTGAGCGCGGTCTTGCTGCTCATCACCGCCGGCTTGCCTTCGCAACCGTTGTTGTCCAGCAGCGCCATCATCTGGCGGTAGATGGTTTCCTGGTCCAGGCGGTACAGCGGCGAGAATTCCCAGATCAGGATTTTCGGCGGGTTCTTCTGGAACTCTTCGCTGCCCAGGTACTGGATCATCGCACCTTCGAAACCGCCGCCAGGGAAGGCAACGTTGAGGATGTCGGCGCCGATGGCCTCTTCCAGGAAACCGGCAAAGTTGTAGTTCTTGCCGCTGTGACTGGTACCCACGAGGGTGATCTGCGGGTTACCGGAATCACCGAACAGGTCGCCGTCACCGGCTTCGCCCTTGGGCTCGGTGGTGAACTGGTCCATGTACTGGATCGCGTAGCTGGTACCGCACAGTTGCCCGGCCATATTGTGCAAGGTGCCGGTCTTGCCCATGCGGCCGGACTTCTTGGTCTCGAACTCACGCTTGGGAATGTCGGCGAAGGCCGGCAGCTGCTTGACCTTTTCGGCAACGATCTTGGCGGTGCGCTGGGCGCCGTATGGCGTCCAGTGCTGGTCGCCACGGAAGTAGAAGTCGTGGGCCGGCAGGGTTTCAGGCTGGTTTTCGTTGGTCAGCGGCGACAGGTCCGGCACCACATAACCCATCTGGGCGAAACGACCCAACATGGATTTGTAGTTGGTCAGGGCTTTCTCGTAATCGAAAGCGGCCTTTTCCTGTGGGTTGAGCTTGTTGCGGTTCACCAGGCCACGGGTTGGCTGGTAGACCAGCACCAGCTCGACGCCTTTTGCCTTGAACGCATCATGCAGCTGTTGCAGACGCTTGTAGCCGGCCGGGGTGGTGTTGAACTCGGTACGCAGGTCTTCCTGGGTACGGAACAGCCAGTCGCCCTGGGCCTGCACCAGCGTGGTGAAGTTTTGCTGGTAGCGCGTGGTGTAGTTCTTTGCATCGTGAGCGGCAGGGCACAGGTTGCAGCACGGTTCGGCGGTGAAAGTCGGCGCCTGGGTTTCATCGGCGCGGGCGCCGCTTGCGGCAGCGAGAATGCCGGCAGTCAGGGCGGACAGGCCCAGAAATTTAATCATCTGTGGGTTCATAAAGGTCATTCCTCAGTCCCGCATTTCGGTCTGGCGTTCGACAGGGTCGATCAGCACGGCTTTCTGCTGGCGCACCAGCAGGTCGAGAATTTCATCCTGGCGTTCGCCAAGAATCCCCGTGAAGCTGATGCCGCTGGATTTGGTCGGCGCGAGCATGGACACGCGGTACAGCTCGACGCTCAACGGCGAGTCGATGGACAACGGACCGCTGCCATTGCCGGCCAGTTCGCCACCGACCACGATCAGCGACACTTCAGCGTCGAACGGGTCGAGCTTGATGTCCCGGTCGGTGTCCGACAGGTCCTTGATGTGGCCGTAGAGGCCGGTCAGGCCGTTGGCCATGGACAGGTTTTCGTAGAGGCGGATGTTCACGCTGTTACGAATCCGGATGCCGTGGCGCTGGTTGCTGATCACTTTGTTGCCCCACAACAGGTTGTCAGCACTCTCATAGAGGGTGATGCCGTCGGTGTGGTTCTTGTAGATCTCGTTGTAGGCGATCAGGTTGTTCACGCTGTTACGGTCGATCACCACGCCCGAGAGTTTGTTGTCGTAGCTGCGGTTGTTGATGATGAAACTGTCGTTGACCTCACGGGAAATAATGATCCCGTGCTTTTTCTTGGTCCCGTAGACGGTGTTGTCGGCGATGATCAGCCGATGCGAACGGTCGTGGGGGTCAATGCCATAGACGATGTTGTCTTTGTAGGTGTTGCTCTTGACCACGAAGTCGCGGGTTTCATAGCAGTAGAAGCCGTACCACATGTCCGAAAACTCGGAACCGATGATCCAACCGGTCGGTTCCGGGCGCTTGAGCACCTTGGCCATGTTCGGGGTGTACTGGGAAATACTCACCCCATACGACTTACTGTTGGAGTAGCCGAAGCTGGCCATCTTGGTGTTGACGATGTAGGTCTCGGTACCACCCCAGGCCAGCAGGAACGGACGGAATTCCTTGGGCGAACGGAACGTGGCGGGGCCATTGTCCTTTTCACGCCAGCCGGTGACCTTGGTGTCGCGGATGAACATGTGGCCATCGTTGACCAGGAACGAACCGCCCTCCTGGGACAGGCGCAGTTCCTGGGTCTGCTTGTCGATTTCGAGGATGCCTTTCTGGCCGACGACAATCGGAATCTTCGCCAGGTAGACACCTGGCGAAGTTTCGATGATGTACTTCGGCACTTTCTTGGCCAAGTCCTTGAGGTTCATGTAGCCGTCGTCAACGAAGATGGCCTGTGGGATGCCGTGCTGACGCACGACCCACTCGGCCATCTTGTTGTCGCCGCCGATGAAGTCCTTCAAGGCGTTTTCCTGCATCATCCGGCGCACGCTGATCTTGCCGGGCTTGCTGCGCACGATCTTGGCCGCGACCGCTTCGGCGGTATAGCCTTTGAGGTCGGGCAGGGTCGGCTTGGCCAGCTCCAGCGGTTCGGTCGGCGCGCTGCTGACGGTGTAGGTCTTGGCCCGTTGCAGTTCTTTGACCACGTTGCCCGGCTTGACCGCCGGTTCAACGTTGGCGAACGCCGGCGAGCCGGCCAGCAGCATGGCTGCGACCAACAGGCTGATCGAACCTTTCATCGCCTGGCTGTTCCTGAGGTAGCGGTTCATATCGGGCACTCCCATGGCCATTCGCATCAGAAGCGCCAGATCACGTCGACGAAGGCACGATGCATATACGAATCGACCTCTTTGCCGTAGGCGTCGCCTGGCTTGAACACGCCGCCACGAAAGCGCACCAGCGCCGACGGCTCATCAATTGATTGACTCAGCGCAGCCGGCAGCAGGCCTTGCTTGAAGTACTTGGTGACCACCAGGTCGACTTCCTGGCCCAGGTCCTTGTCGCCGTCACGCAGCGGCAGGGTCGAGGTGGAGAGGATCGCGCCGGTCACGTCGTCGGTGTTGTTCTCCACGGCGTTGATGCCGTTGCTGCCCACCGGCTTGTTGCCGTCCACGCGCCAGAACTTGTGGTACACCAGGCTGGCGTCGTACTCGTCACGCAACTGCCAGGAACCGAACAGGCTGGCGCTCTGGGTGTTGGCCATTTCGCCACGGAAGGCTTCGCCGAAACGGTGGACGCGCGAGCGGGTGCCGGTGAAGTTCGAACGGTTGCTTTGCAGGCCGTTCTGTTCGTAGTCCTCGCTGGCCCGGGCATAAGCCGCACCGACCTGCCATTGCGGGTCGAGGCGCAGGCGAATACCCAGGTCGGTGGCCCAGCCGTCCACGTCATCGCTGTGCTTGGCTTGCGCGGGGCGCGTGCCGTCGGCGTTGAGCGGGTTGACGGTGTCACGGTCGCCGGTCATGCCGGTCAGGCTGGCCCAGTAGTTGATGGTGTTGGTGTTGCGCCAGTTGTAGGCGTCGCTGTTGGCTTCCAGGCCCAGCCAGGTCAAGTCACCGTTCTGGGTCTTGTCCAGGGTGTCGGTGGGCTCGCCCGGGGTCGGGTAGTCGAGGCTGCCGTTGTCATGGGTGTGGTGGGCACGGATACCGGCCCACTGGCCTGGCATCCACTGGTAGCTCACATCACCGTAGACGTGCAGGCGATCCTTGTCCTTGGGGGACAATTCCTTGAGGTCGGTGCGGTATTCGCTGAACCGCTCGGCGACGCCGAGGTTGGCCCGCAACAGGGTGGTGTCGAAGATCCAGTTCAGGGCTTCGATATTGGTGTCGCGCCATTGGCCGTCGTCGTTGCGCAGGCGCTGGCGGCCGAACTTCAACTGCTCGCCCGGGTAGGGGGTCAGGCCGCGATAGCCAATCCAGAATTCGCGCATGGCCAGGTAGCTTTTCTTGGCTTCGCGGTCGCCACTGTCGGTTTGCTGGTTGGCGCCATCGGACTGTTGCAGGGTATCGGTCTCGATAATGTCGGAGGACGTCACGGCCTGGGCCATGGCGTAGGCGCTCCAGGCACCGCTTTCACCGTAGACCCATGGGCGCAGGTCCAGGCCGATACCGTTGACGTCGCCACCGCTCTGGGTGCCGAGGTCACGGTCGTCTTCGGACTGGCCGGTGATTTTCACTTCCAGGCCAAAGTTCTTGGTGTCCGTCAGGGCCGCCAGGGTCGGGCAGGACCACAGCAGGGCGCACGTCAGGCCAATACCGGCCTGTACAAAAGGATTGAGCTTCAAAAGCTTCATAGAGGTTCCTCGCCGTCATCTTCTTTTAGGGCTTGCAGTTCCAGCGTATCGGGGCTCATGGCGCCGCGAATGGCCTGCTCTTGTTGTAGCAGGCGTTTCGCTTGTGCAAGTTGTTCCGGCGGTAATTGTGCTTCGAGGGTCTGGGC
Organism: Pseudomonas sp. Q12-87; assembly: GCF_001269755.1. Lineage (NCBI taxonomy): Bacteria > Pseudomonadati > Pseudomonadota > Gammaproteobacteria > Pseudomonadales > Pseudomonadaceae > Pseudomonas > Pseudomonas sp. Q12-87. The sequence goes on from NZ_LHVI01000008.1 coordinate 136,035, forward strand.
AAGCTCGATCGCCTGCGGGGTGTTTTGCACCTTGGCCAACTGGCTGAAAACGTAGGCGTTGACCGGGTTGGGCTTGGTGCCCTTGCCTTGGGAAAAGAGCTGGGCGATAGCGAAATCGGCGCTGTTCTGGCCGTTGCGGGCGGCCTTGAGCAGATGGTCCAGGGCTTTTTGCGAGTACACCTGGCCCAGGTAGCCGCGGCGATAGATCTGGCCGAGGTAGTAGTCGGCGGCCACTTCGCGGCCAACGGCTTTCTGGAAATGCTCCTCGGCAGCCTTGGCGTCGGCTGGCACCCACTTGCCCTCGTAGTAAAGCTTGCCCAGCAACAGTTCGGCGCGCGGCTGGTCGGCGGCGCGGCCGTTGTCCAGGTATTGCATCATCTTGTCGACGTCACCCAATTCAGGGAAGTCGTAGAGCAGTTGCGCCAGGCTGACCCAGGCGGCGGGGTAGCCAGGGGCGATGCCTTCGAGCAACGACTGGGCGGTCTTCTCGTCCGTCTTGCCCAGGCTGGCATCGGCCAGTACGCGAGCGACGCTGTCCACGCGCTGTGCGGACACGACGCCACGGCTGTGACCGGCCTGCATTTGCTGGATCAACTGGGCCTGCTGGTCCGCCTGGCCGCGTTTCTGATAGACCGTGGCCAGTTCGACGTAGCAGATGTCAGTCGTGGCCAACGCGGCCTTGCAGACCTTCTCGACTTCGTCCAGATGCTGGTCATAGGTGCCCTGGGTGCGATAGAGCAGAATCTGCGCCAGGCCCGCTTCCGGGTAACCGGCGCTGCGCCATTGGTTGATCTGCTGCTGGGCGTTGACGTTCGGGAAACTGTGGGGGTATTGCAGGTACAGCATCGCCAGTGGGATGAGCGTGTTGCCTTCACCGTTGGCGAAGGCTTTCTTCAACAGGCCTTCGGCTTCGTGTTTTTCAGCTTCGGTGGAGCCGGGCTTGGCCACCAGCAGGCGACCCAGGCGGGCCTGGGCCCGTGGCGAGATATCGGCCGCGGCGCGATAAGTTGCCTCGGCTTTTTTCATCTGCTCGGGATCGCGGCTGTCCACCTGGATATCGGCCAGGCCGACCTGGGCTTCGCTGTAGCCCAGGTCTGCCAGTTGCTGATAGTTCTGCTGCGCCAGCGCCGTGTCGCCACGCTTGAGCGCTTCGTTGGCCAGGCGCTGGTCAGGCAAGCCTGCGCAGCCGCCAAGGCCGATAGCCAGCGCCAGTGCGCACAGTGCATGTCCCGTGTGGGAGCGGGCTTGCTCGCGAAGCAGGCGCTGCGTTGCCACGGTGAGACCGCGTTGATCCTTTCGCGAGCAAGCCCGCTCCCACAGGAGCTGTGGGGTGGTCAGGATTTTTGTAATGGTCACGGGCATATCCTCGACTTAACGACCGACGGCCATGGCTTTGTCCATCAGCCAGTTCAGGCTTGGACCACGGTCGCTGTGGACTTCGACCGGACGGCCGGCCAGCGAGCTGTCCAGGGGTTCGTCAGGCTTGATCAGCACGCGGATATCGGAGGACAGGTCTTCGCTTTTCAGGCTGGTGCTGCTGACGATCTTGCCGGTACGGGTGGTGTCTTCGCCGGCGACCTGGAAGCTCACCGCAGTGCCTGGACGCACGTCGCCGAACTGGCGATAGGAGAAGCGCGCTTCGACGTTGGCTTCGGTGCCGCGTGGAACCAGTGTGAAGATCACGTCGCCCTTGCTGGCGTACTGACCGTTGGATACCAGCTGTTGGGACACGATGCAGTCGCATGGAGACGTCAGGGTGCCGGTCATTTGCTTGCCGAACAGTTCTTCAACCTTGGCCGGCTGCAATTGGTTGTCGTCCAGATGACCCTTGAGCACGTCGAGCATGCTGGTGCTGAAGGTCGCCAGCGGGGCGCCCTTGGCGGCAACGCCGTCAGCCTTGACCAGGCTTTGCACGGTGCCGTCACGTGGCATGGTGATGGACATGCCTTGGACGTTCACCAGGCCGGCCTGGGCATGGCTGACGAAGTACATGCCGTACACCGACTTGAAGATGAAACCGAACGCGGCCAGGCCGACGAGGAAGATCGCCAGGCTGAAGGTCACGGCCCGCAGGCGACCCAGGACGGTCATGCCGCCGTTCTGGTCCTTTTGCTTGCGCGCCTTGGTGAAGTTGTCGCGCTGCAGGGTCGCCAGCACATCGCCGACGCCGACGATATCGCCGGCCAGGTGCGAGGTGATGATGTGGCGCAGTGTCGAGATGTCCCGCGGCTCCAGGTTCTGGAACTGGCAACCGGTGCGGCCGGTCTCGCGGTCGTAGGAGCGGATCTGCAGCTCCACATCCATGGCCAGGCCAAGGTTGTCGATGACGAACTGCAGGCGGGCCTTGTAGGTTTCACCGATTCTCAGCGGCGTCTGGCCGGCGTTGAAGCACAGCCCGCCCGCGGACAGGTCCAGGACCTTGACTTCCATGGGTGTACGGTCTGGGCCGAAGAAACGCAGCTTGGCCGGGATTTTTACCCGGGCGTGCTGGCGCTGGGCTTCTGATTCATGCACTACGTTGACATTCACGGCGGTGTTCATAGGGGCGATTTCCTAGTTAATTCATGCAAGTCCGGTCAGACCATCGTCAGCAGCACGGCGACAAAAATGCTGCCGGCGGAGAAGGTCATGGTCCGAGACGACCAAGTGTTGAACCAACGTTGAAAGCTGGCGAGATCACGGGTCAGGTGGGTGGGCTGGCGAGTCCAGGACTGTTGGTCGAGGCGGAAGAACACGTAGATCTTCACCAGCGCGCCGACGATCTGGTTGTAATAGAGAATCGCCGGGTAGGCAGGGCCGATCCGGTGACCGGAGCACGACAGCAGCAAGGTCAGGATCAACCGTGTGATGCCGATCCACAGCAGGTACACCAGGATGAACGCGGTGCCGTACTTGAAGCTGGCGATCAAGGCCACGGTCAGGCCCAGCAGCGAAGTCCACATCGATACACGCTGGTCGAACAGCACCACCGAGGTGAACAGGCCCAGACGTCGCAAGCCCAGGCCCAAGGCCCGGGAGTTTTGCCGCAGGTTGTTGCCGTACCAGCGGAACATCAGCTTGCGACTGGCCTTGATGAAGCTCTTTTCCGGCGGGTGCTCGACCGTGTTGATCGCTGCATCAGGCACGTAGAAAGTGTCGTAGCCCAGGCGCATCAGGCTGAACCAGCTCGATTTGTCGTCACCGGTGAGGAACTTGAAGCGGCCCAGGCGCCAGTGTTGCAGCGAGTCGCTTTCCACGTCGGCGATGAAGTCCGGGTTCGTCACCACGGTGGCGCGGAACACCGACATACGCCCGGTCATGGTCAGCACGCGCTTGGACAGGGCCATGGAGCACATGTTGATGTGACGCTGGGCGAAACGCAGTTTGTGCCATTCGCTCATGATGTAGCCGCCACGCACTTCGCAGAACTCGTTGGTGGTCAAGCCGCCGACGTTGCCGAACAGCTGGAACCACGGCACGGTCTTGCGCACGACGCCTTCGGCGAGCACGGTGTCGCCGTCGATCACTGCAACCACTGCACGGTCGTCCGGCAGATGGCGGGAGATGGCGCGGAAACCGAAGGCCAGGCCGTCACGTTTGCCGGTGCCGGGGATGCGCACGAAATCCAGCTTGACGTGCGCTGGCGGGTTCATGCGGGCCCAGAGGCTCTTGACCAACAGTTCGTCGGACATTTCCACGATGGAGCAGACCACGGTGGTGGGCAGCCCGCAGTCGATGGCTTCGCGGATCACCGAGCTGTACACCTGGGCGGTGGTCAGCGCGTCGATCCGAAAGCTGGTGACCATCAGGTACACATGGGACGGGTCTGCCGCGCTGCCCAGCTTGCGTACCTTGCGGCGCAGGTGCGGGTAGACGATGTACAGGAAGATCATGCCGCGCACGAAATGCGTTGCTCCCATGGAGTAACGCCAAATGCCCACGGCACCGATCAGGAAGATGAAGTCCTTGGATTCGGAGTCGAACGTGGACGTGGGCAGCGCCGTGGCGATGCCCATCAATAAACTCAAGTAAAACAGCCAACCGGCGGCCTGAAGCAGGCCGTGCTTTAGCCTGTGCATAATCTGCATCCGTCTCTATCTCGGGCGGGCCTTGTGGGCGGCCCGATGGGTTAAGGCAGGCGAAAGGCCGGCCAGGGCAAGCCCTGGCCGGCAAACAGACTTACCAGCAGATGCCTTCGGTCCGGCCACTCGGGTTGGTGGCCTTGGACATGAAACCGACCAGGTCGATGACTTGCTTGCCTTCCGGTACGTTCTCGGTCAGCGCGCGGAACTTCTCGTCGCGGTTGCCCAGGATGATGATGTCGGCGTTGTCGACCACTGCGTCGAAATCGGAGTTGAGCAAGGACGAGACGTGAGGAATCTTCGACTCGATGTAATCCTTGTTCGCACCGTGGACACGGGCGTATTCGACGTTGCTGTCGTAGATGCGCAGGTCGTAACCCTTGCCGATCAGCATTTCCGCCAGTTCTACCAGCGGGCTTTCACGCAGGTCGTCGGTACCGGCCTTGAAGCTCAGGCCCAGCAGGGCGACTTTGCGCTTGTCGTGGCTGGAAACGATGTCGAAGGCGTTCTGTACCTGGGACTCGTTACTGCGCATCAGCGAGTTGAGCAGTGGAGCTTCCACGTCCAGGGAACCGGCGCGGTAGGTCAGGGCGCGAACGTCCTTGGGCAGGCACGAGCCGCCGAAGGCGAAGCCTGGGCGCATGTAGTACTGGGACAGGTTCAGGGTCTTGTCCTGGCAGACCACATCCATCACTTCACGGCCATCGACGCCGACGGCCTTGGCGATGTTGCCGATCTCGTTGGCGAAGGTCACCTTGGTGGCGTGCCATACGTTGCAGGTGTACTTGATCATCTCGGCGACGGCGATGTCCTTGCGGATGATCGGTGCGTCGAGCTCTTCGTACAGCGATTGCAGAACGTCGCCAGAGGCTGTGTCGAACTCGCCGATGACGGTCATCGGAGGTTGATCGTAGTCTTTGATCGCGGTGCTTTCGCGCAGGAACTCAGGGTTGACCGCGACGCCGAAATCAACGCCAGCCTTCTTGCCGGAGCAGTCTTCTAGGATCGGGATGACCACATTGGCAACGGTGCCCGGCAATACGGTGCTGCGAACCACGATGGTGTGGCGGGTGGTCTTGTCGCGCAGGACAAAACCGATCTCGCGGCATACCGCTTCGATGTAGTTCAGTTCCAGGTCGCCGTTCTTTTTGCTGGGAGTACCCACGCAAATCATCGACAGATCAGTATCACGAATCGCTTCGGCGAAGTTGGTGGTTCCGCGCAGTCGGCCTGTTTGAATACCTTGCGCCAGCAACTCGCCAAGACCCGGTTCAACGATCGGCGACTTACCCGCGTTGATCATGTCGATTTTGTCTTTGGCGACATCCACGCCAACTACATCATGGCCCCGTGCAGACAGGCAACCGGCACATACTGCACCGACGTAACCCAAACCAAATATGCTAATGCGCATCGCATTTACCTCTGTTTTTCACGCCATTAAATGGCCGGAGTTAATAGTGTCCAGCGGTCATAGTGCACTCGGAAATGTGGAATGCAGGCGCCACAAGTCCGTGTGCAGGCATACTAAGTTCCGAGTGTCCAAATAATTGCACTCAAGTTGTGCGCAAAATGGCCTAGTTGTTATGACCTGCCCTGTTATGCAGCCAGTCCTCGTTGTCGGGAACGTTCGTGCAAAGGTCGTTCACCTCTGATCCCTGGCAAAAAGCCCACAAAATCAGAAGCTTGTGTGCTCAGGAGAGCACGTTATAGGGGCGCAGCCTTGGCCTTGTAGGGGATAGTAATGGTGCGTTATCTCCCATCCTTTAAGGGTGGATCCAATAAGACGACCGTTTCGCTAAGTTGCCATGACAACTTGGTTACTTCGTTCGACGTCCTCTGTAAGTTATCTCTTACACGTACGGCGAGAATCGTTACGGGTGGTATGAGCCGTGCAATTTCACATAGTTCCGATCCGCTCATCGCGATTTTCGAAATTTTTCGAAATATTATCGAAGATGGCACTGCTCGCAATATGATGGCACTCGCCGTTTCGCCCTTTATGAATAGGGAGTTAGAGGGGGTGGATATACTTTTGCCACTACGGAAGAAAAAAATCGGTGCCACTACGCAAAAAACTGACGAGTGTCGAGTGAAAGAAAAGTTAGCAGGGGAGTGGGTCGATTTATTGGCGCCATGGAACTGGCGAAAGAGGAAGGAATTAAAATGACAAGTCGCCGATTGATCGAGGCCCCCAATCAGGGGGCGTTATAAGGTTATGCTTTATTCAGGGGCGTGGTCGCGCAGGAATACGAATTTGTCCGGGCTCGACTGTTGGGCGTTGAAGCGGTAGCCCTGTATGTCGAATTGCTTGAGTTGTGCAGGATCATTGATGCGTTCCTGAATCACGAAGCGACTCATCAGACCCCGGGCTTTCTTGGCATAAAAACTGATGATCTTGTGCTGGCCGTTCTTCAGGTCCCTGAATTCGGTATCGATGACGCGCGCTTTAAGTGCGCTGCGCTTGACTGCCGAGAAATATTCATTGGAAGCCAGGTTCAACAGCATGTCATCGCCCTGGTCGGCCAGGGCTTCGTTCAGCCATTCGCTGATCCGGGTGCCCCAGAACGCATAGAGGTCCTTGCCGCGGGCGTTGGCCAGCTTCGTGCCCATTTCCAGGCGATAGGGCTGCATCAAATCCAGCGGGCGCAGCAAGCCGTAAAGACCCGACAGCATGCGCAGATGCTGCTGGGCGTAATCGAAGTCGGCTTCGCCAAAGCTTTGCGCGTCCAGGCCGGTATACACGTCACCTTTGAAAGCCAGCAGCGCCTGCTTGGCGTTCGCGGGGGTAAAGGCTGGCGTCCAGCTGCCGAACCGCGCGGCATTGAGGCCGCCGATCTTGTCGGAGACGTGCATCAGTTCGCTGATTTGCGCCGGCGAAAGTTCACGCAGCTGTTCGATCAGCTCCTGGGAGTGATCTAGGTACTGCGGCTGGGTAAAACGCTCGGTGGCCGGCGGTGTTTCGTAGTCGAGGGTCTTGGCGGGGGAAATCACCATCAGCATGCAATCGTCTCCTTCAAAGGTGCGGCGATTCTAGGGGGTTGTCCGGGTGGACTCCAGCTATTGGGGTGATAGGTGATGGGTGGTGAGTAATGGTGGGGGCTTTCGTGGCGAGGGAGCTTGCTCCCGCTCGAGCGCGAAGCGGTCGCCAGCTATCTTGGGGCTGCTTCGCAACCCAGCGGGAGCAAGCTCCCTCGCCACGCAAGCTGCAAAATGAGTTCGCCAGGATCAGCTATGATGCCGCGCAAGTTTCGTTATGGAGACATCCCTTTTGCGCATTGCCCTAATGTTATCGGCTTGGCTGTTGAGCCTCGCAGCCATGGCCGCGCCCAACGACGTCGCGACCCTGGACCGCAGCACCTGGCCGGAGCAATTGAGCAATCCGACCCTGTTCGATGTGGCCTCGCGGGCCGAAATCCTGATGTTCGCCCGGGTCCTGCTGGACACCGACGCCATGGATGAAATTGCGCTCAAGCAGTACCTGGGGCTGCGCACGGTCAATATGCCCGCAGTCGAGGCGTTGCGTGCGCGGTTGTGGCAGCGGTTGCTTGCCAATTACAACTTCGCCCAGCAGAGCTGCGACCAGGACGCTTCCTTCTGTTACCTGGTCGAGAACATGGCGACCCTGCGTGAAGAAGCGCGCCGGTTTCACCTCGATGAAGACTCCTACTACTTCAAGTGGGCCGGGCCAAGCCAGATCTTCCATACCCAATACCGGGACGAATTGTTGCGCAAAGCCGCGCTTTTTCCCCAGACCAGCAGCGAAATCGAACGTTTCGGCGATTACGAACGCAACGGCGCGGACATGCACGACCGACTGTTCCTGCTCACGTTTGACAGCGGTGCCAACGTTGCGCCGGATAACACCCCGTGGCTGACCGAATATCTGCGCAAGTCGAACATGAACGGCACGTTCTTCGTGCTGGGCAAGGACATCCAGGCACGGCTGGCGGAGCGCTCTGTCAACAGCTTGCAGGCGCTCTACTCGGGACAATGCGTGGGTGTGCAGGGGTGGGAGTTCCGTTCCCACAGCCACTGGCAGGACTGGCAGGACTCGGTGCGGCGCAGTGTCGAGATGGTCAAGGGCAAGCTGCCTGAGAACTACGTACCGCTGTTCCGTCCGCCCCAAGGCCAGCGTCGTGGCGACGCCGAATCGTTCTTCAGGCAACAAGGCTTGCAAGTGGCGCTATGGGACATCGATCCACAGGACGGAAACGGTCGGCTCAAGCCCGAGCAGAGCGCCCAGCGCACGCTGACGCTGATGCTGCTGTGGCGTCACGGGGTGATCAACTTCAATGCCAAGCAGGATGGGGTGAAAACGGCGATGCCCTGGCTCATCACGCAGACGGCGCAAAGCGGGATCGGATGGGCGGACTGCCAGGAAGCGTTTCGCTGAAGCCATGAAAGGCCCGGAAACATTGGGGGGAGCGGAAATTTCGGCGCACATTCATGACAACCGGACTTCCGACTTTAACGGTGCGGTGGCGGTACGCCAAGGGTTATTCGTCACTCTGAAAAATAAACTTCAAAAAAGCGTCAAAGTGCTTTTTCCTGTCATGGGTTTTGGAGTATCAAGAAGCCAGACCGCCGAAACCTGCAACACAGGTGGCGTCTTCCAAGACCCAGGTTGTGTGCAGTTCACCTGAATCCTCGCGGGTGAATTCGGTGGCTACTTCGAGGCGCAGCACTGTCACGGTATTGCGTCGAATGGCCCCCACATAGGTGACCGAGTATGGATGACCACGGACGTAGCCCTTCCTCCAACCAGCCAATCCTCTATGTACTCGATACCAACGTATTGATCCACGATCCAAACGCGCTCCTGAACTTCGAAGAACACCACGTTGCCATCCCGATGACTGTCCTTGAGGAACTCGACAAACTCAAGAGCGGCCACCACAGCGTTGCGGCCGAATGCCGGCAGGCGATCCGCCTGATCGACAAGACCCTCGGCGATGCCTCCCCGGAAGACGTTGAGCTCGGCGTGCCGATCCAGCGCGGCAAAAGCGGCCCCAAGGGTCTGCTCTCGATCTTGATGAGCAAGCGCACCGAACCCAACCTGGTGCTGCCTGAACACTTGAACGACAACATCATCATCAACCAGTTGATCGACCTGCACGCGCGCAACAAGGACCAAGCCGTGGTGCTGGTGACCAAAGACATCAACATGCGCCTCAAGGCCCGCGCCTGCGGGATCGCGGCGGAGGACTACAGCACCGACCAGTTGGTCGACGACGTCTCGCTGCTGCCCAACGGCTACCACAACATGACCGGCTCCTTCTGGGACCGTGTAAGCAAGGTCGAAACCCGCCAGGACCACGGCCGTACCTGGCACCAGGTGCAACTGATCGACAACCTGCCGGCGGTGCACATCAACGAATTCATCATCGACGAACAAGGATTCGTCGGCTGGATCAAGGAAATCCATGTCGACAAACTGCTGATACTCGACCTGCATCAAGAGCCCCTGCTGCACCAGGAGGCCTGGGGCCTTAAGCCGCGTGACATCTATCAGAGCCTGGCCCTGTTCGCCTTGCTCGACCCGGACATTCACCTGGTCAACCTGTCCGGCGCCGCCGGTTCCGGCAAGACCATCCTGGCCCTGGCCGCCGCCATTGAGCAGACCATGGTCAGCAAACGCTACCGGCGCATTATCGCCACCCGCAGCGTGCAGGGCCTCGACCAGGAAATCGGTTTCCTGCCCGGCACCGAAGCGGAGAAAATGGAGCCTTGGCTGGGCGCCATCACCGACAACCTCGAAGCCTTGCACATGGATGACGAAAGCACCCATGGCAGCGTTGACTACATCCTCAGCAAAGTGCCGTTGCAGTTCAAATCCCTCAACTACATCCGGGGGCGCAGCTTCCAGCAGAGCCTGATCCTGATCGACGAATGCCAGAACCTGACCCCTCACCAGATGAAAACCATCATCACCCGTGCCGGTGCCGGTTCCAAAGTGGTGTGCCTGGGTAACCTGGCGCAGATCGATACCCCTTACCTGTCCGCGACCAGCTCCGGGCTGACCTACCTGACCGAACGTTTCAAGGACTTCCCCAACGGGGTGCACATCACCCTGCAGGGCGTGCCGCGCTCGATCCTTGCCGAATACGCTGAATCGCACCTGTAACTCCAGCCAAACCGGGCGACTTCAGCGTCGCCCGGTTTTTTTGCGCCCGATAAGCAGGCTCTGTGGGAGCGGGCTTGCTCGCGAAGGCGGTGTAACAGCTATAAATAGGCTGTCTGACACTCCGCTTTCGCGAGCAAGCCCGCTCCCACAAGGGTTCTGCAATGATTGGATAGATGCGGACCGCCACCGGTGCGACAATCAGTCCTGCCGGAATCTGACCCACAGGTTTACAATCGACGCTCCCGATCAGGAGTAACCCTGTGCTGACTCATCTCGATTCCCAAGGTCGCGCCAACATGGTCGACGTGACCGACAAGGCCGTGACGTTCCGTGAGGCTACGGCCGAAGCTTTTGTGCGCATGTTGCCCGACACGCTGCAGATGATCGTCAGCGGTGGTCACCCCAAGGGCGATGTCTTCGCCGTCGCACGCATCGCCGGCATCCAGGCCGCGAAGAAAACCAGCGACCTGATTCCACTCTGTCATCCGTTGATGCTGACCAGCGTCAAGGTCGAGCTTACCGCTGAAGGGGAGGACCGGGTGCGTATCGTGGCCCGGTGCAAACTGTCCGGGCAGACCGGGGTGGAAATGGAAGCGCTGACCGCTGCCAGCGTTGCCGCGCTGACCATCTATGACATGTGCAAGGCCGTGGATCGGGGCATGATCATCGAAGGCGTGCGGGTATTGGAAAAGCTCGGCGGTAAAAGTGGCCACTTCCAGGCGGAGGCCCAATGAACATCACGGTGAAGTTTTTCGCTCGATATCGCGAGGCCTTGGGCGTGGACTCGGTAAAGGTAGAGGGCGATTTCGCCACGGTCGACGACGTGCGCGCGCTGCTCGCCCAGCGCGACGGTGCCGAGGTGCTGAGCGAGCAAAACCTGATGTGCGCGCGTAACGAAGATTTGTGCCAGCTCGATGAGCCGCTGGCGGACGGCGACGAAGTCGCATTCTTTCCCACCGTCACCGGAGGCTGAGCCATGGCGATTCGTGTGCAGGCCGATCCGTTCGACCCGGGCGCTGAAGTCAATGCGATGCACGCAGCCAACGTCGGCGTCGGGGCGGTGGTGAGTTTTGTCGGTTACGTGCGCGACTTCAATGACGGCCTCGACGTGTCCGGAATGTTCCTGGAGCATTACCCGGGCATGACCGAAAAGGCCTTGGGCAAGATCGCCACCGAGGCCGAGCAGCGCTGGCCGTTGCTCAAGCTGGAAGTGCTGCACCGCATCGGCGCCCTGGAACCGGGCGAGCCGATTGTTTTCGTGGCAGCCGCCAGTGCCCATCGCCAGGCAGCGTTCGATGCCTGCGCCTTTGTCATGGATTACCTCAAGACTCGCGCGCCGTTCTGGAAGAAGGAAAACACAATCGACGGCCCGCGTTGGGTCGAAGGGCGCGACAGTGATCATGCGGCGGCGGATCGCTGGAAGTAGTAGATACCCTGCAGTTCTTCATTGATTGTTATGCCGCCTTCGCGAGCAAGCCCGCTCCCACATTGGATGGATGTCGTACACAGTATTTGTATTCGACGCAGTTTCCTTGTGGGAGCGGGCTTGCTCGCGAAGAGGCCACCAGCCTCCCATCACTTTCTCCTGGTCCCCAATTGACGGTGTGTACATTAAAGTCCAGTATGGATTTATAAGTACAAAACACCGCTGGGCCTACTTTCTCTGCCAAACCAACAACAACCCGCGAGAGATCGATCATGAAGAAGCTTCCCCTCATCACCGGCCTGGCCTTGAGCCTGTTGGCCTCCGGCAGCCTGTTCGCCGCTGAAAAAAATCTGCGCATCGGCATCGAAGCGGCTTATCCGCCGTTTGCGTCCAAGACTTCAGAAGGGAAGATCGAAGGGTTCGACTACGACATCGGCAACGCTCTCTGCGCGCAGATGAAGGTCAAGTGCGAGTGGATCGAAGGCGAGTTCGACGGGCTGATTCCGGCGCTGAAAGTGAAGAAGATCGACATGGCGCTGTCGTCCATGACCATCACCGAAGAGCGCAAGAAATCGGTGGATTTCACCCACAAGTATTACTTCACCTCGTCGCGGTTGGTCATGAAGGAAGGCGCCGTGGTCGATGACCAATACGCCAGCCTCAAGGGCAAGACCGTGGGTGTGCAACGTGCTACCACCACCGACCGCTTCGCCACGGAAGTCTTCGAGCCCAACGGCATCACCGTCAAGCGCTACAGCAATAACGAAGAAATCTACATGGACCTGGCGTCGGGTCGCCTGGACGCGATTTTCGCCGACACCATTCCGCTGGAAGACTTCCTGTCGATGCCACGCGGCAAGGGCTACGCCTTTGTAGGCCCCGAGCTCAAGGATCCGAAGTACGTCGGTGAAGGCGCCGGTATCGCGGTGCGCAAGGGCAATACCGAACTGGTGGCGGACTTGAACAAGGCCATTGATGGGATTCGGGCCAGTGGCGAGTATCAGAAAATCCAGGCCAAGTATTTCAAGTCGGACATCTACGGCGACTGAAACATCGCCTTCGCGAGCAAGCCCGCTCCCACATTGGATCTTCGTTGGACATAAATCTTGTGTTCAACGCAAATCCTTTGTGGGAGCGGGCTTGCTCGCGAAGGCGTCAGCAAAGGCAACCCAAGGTCTCAGCCCTTCAACTCCTTCAACTCCTTCAACTCCTTCAACTCCTTCAAATGCTTGTACACCGTCGCCCGGCCCATGTTGAGTATATTCGCCACATAGTTGGACGCGCTCTTGCCCTTGAAAGCGCCTTCGGCATGCAACGCCAGCACCAGCTCGCGTTTGTGGTCGCGGGTCAGCAGGTTCAGGCTCAGCTGGCGCTCGCGCATCCAGGCGTGGAGAAAGGTATTGATCCGCTCCTGCCAGTCATCGCGAAACAATGAGTCCGGCTGGGGAATCAACTTGCCCGGCGAGAGGAACAGATCCAGCGCGGCCTTGGCATTCTCGAACAGCGAAATATTCAGGTTGATGCACAGCACCGCCAGCGGATGGCCGTCGGCGTCGCGCAATACGCTGGTGAGGCTGCGAATTTTCTGCCCATCCCAATTCAGCTTTTCGTACGGCCCGATATTTCGCTCGCTGACATCCTCGCTGAGCATGTCTTCCAGGGACGAATCGTCGCCGATCTCACGCTTGGACAGGTTATTGGCGATGTAATCGACTTTCTGCGTGCGCAGGTCGTGCAGCACCACTTCGGCGTGTGGATAGAAGAGCGTGGCGATGGCGTCGGCGATGGTGTGGAAATTATCCAGTGCCGGATCGGGTAGCGGGGCGTTCATGACAGGGCTCCTGGCAGCGTCAGCGCCCCGTGGAACAGGGGCGCGGGGAGTGTGCCGCAATCGAGGCGATGCGTCACCTGGGTGGGATCAACCCAGGCGTATCGGCGACAGCATGGCGTTGCTCAGGCCGAAACGGGTCAAGGCCTCGGGCAACGGTTCGCCACGCACCAGCGCCGCGCTGGCCTGGCCCATGGCTGGAGAGGTCTGGATGCCGTAGCCGCCTTGGGCCGCGACCCAGAACAGTCCGGGCACTTGTGAGTCGAAACCGGCTACCAGGTCACCGTCGGCCACGAAACTGCGCAAACCGGCCCAGGTGCGGGTCGGTCGGCGGATGGTCAGGGTGGTGGCTTCTTCGATTTGGTAGATCCCCATGGCGATGTCCAGTTCTTCAGGCTGCACGTCGTGAGGTTCCACCGGGTCGGCGTTGGCCGGTGAGCCGAGAAACATGCCGGCGTCGGGCTTCATATAGAAGGATTCGTCGAGGCTGACCAGCATCGGCCAGTCATGAATATCCACACCCTCTGGGCCGGCGAAGATAAAGGCCGCGCGCCGCTTGGGTTGCAGCCCCAGCTTCCGGGCGCCGGCCATGTCGGCGACCTGGTCGGCCCAGGCACCGGCTGCATTGATCAACACAGGTGCGCTGAAGGTCTGGCTGGCGGTCTCCACGTGCCACAATCCCTGGTCGTCGCGACTCAAGCCCAGCACTTCACTGTCGGTATGCACTTCACCGCCATTGCGGCGAATACCGCGCAGGTAGCCTTGGTGGAGCGCGTCGGTATCGATGTCACAAGCCGTGGGGTCGTAGATCGCGCCGTGGACCTTGTCCCGCCGCAGGATCGGCAGCCGCACGCAGGCTTCTTCGGCGCTGAGCAGTTGCATCTGCGGCACCGTCGCCTTGGCGCTGAGGTACTGATTGTTCAACTCGGCCGGGTCGCCGGTGAAGTCCACGGTCATTTCGCCCCGCGCGGTGAGCAAGGGATGTTCGCAGAAGCCACTTGGCGGGGCATCGAAAAAGTCCCGGCTGGCCTGGGTCAGCGCCCGCACCTGTGGCGTGCCATAGGCCGCGGTGTACAGCGCCGCCGAACGTCCGGTGGAATGGTAGGCCGGATGGGATTCGCGTTCGAGCACCATGACCCGCCCGTGGGGGGCCAGCCAGTAACCGGTGGAAGCACCGGCGATACCGCCGCCGATGATGATGAAGTCTGCTGAAGCCATGAAGCTCTCCTGTCGAGCACGGTGCCGGGCGTTCGCCAAACCCTGTGGGAGCGGGCTTGCTCGCGAAAGCGGTGTAACAGCCACATCAATGGTGAATGTGCTGCCGTCTTCGCGAGCAAGCCCGCTCCCACAGGGGAACAGTTTGGGTCAGATTTGCTGGTGCATCCGGTAAAGCGCATTCGCCAGCGCAACGTCTTCCAGCCCCAGGCCGATGGAGCGGAAGAACACGTGGCGGTCATAGTTCGGTCGCGCGACTCGTTCGCTGAGCAGGTCGGGCAAGTCGCCGACAACGCTCGACGCCTGCCAGCCGAACTGTTCGCCGGCGATCAGCATTTCCCCGGCAGAGCCTGGCGTGGTCTGGCGATAGTCGCAGAACACGTCCATGTCGCTGAGGCTTTGGGGCGGTACTTCGTGCGCTCGCGGCGCATTGGTGCTGATGGAGGTGATCAGGGTTGGCTTGCCGAGCGTGCTCGGGTCGAGCACCGCTTTGGCGGACGACGTGCAGAGCATCACCACATCGGCGTCCTTCAAAGCGGCTTGCAGGCTGTCGGCGATTTGCAGGCGTGGGTCCAGGCCGGTGAGCAACGCCAGTTCCTGTGCCGTTTTGCCTTTCAGGCTGGGCGAATAGAGGCTGATACCTTGCCAATCCCTCAGGCCCTTGACGTATTGCACGTGCGCCCGCGCTACCGCACCGCTGCCGATGACCGCCAGGCGTCGGGCTTGGAGCGGGGCGAGGGCATCCACGGCAACGGCGGTGGTGGCGGCGGTGCGAGCGGTCGTCAGTTCGCTGGCATCACACAGCAGCAGCGGCTGGCCAGTCTGCATCGACATCAGCAACGTCCAGGCGGTAACCAGCGCACCTTGTTCGCGCACGATGTAGGGCGAGGTCTTGATCCCGTAGACCTGGTCTTCGGCCAGCACGCCCAGATAATTGATGAAGTCCCCGGCGCCCTGGGGAAATTCCACGAGTTGCTGGGACGGTTGCACCGCTTTCCCGGCGGCGAGGTCGCGAAACAGCTTGCGCAGGGTTTGCGGCACATCGACGTGTCCGAGCAGTTCTCGGGCCTGGGCTTGGGTCATCACATAGGGCGTGGTGGTCATGGGGGCTCCGGGTGCTTTTTATAAACTAATTTGTCCATTATGGACTTTTAGTTTAATCGGGCAATATCCCAGGCGAAAAAAAACGCAGCCATTTCGGCTGCGTTTTCAGGATCGGCGATAGCGATTAAGGCCGCTTGCGCTCAACCGCCCGCAATAGATGCGTCGGCGGGGTTTCGCAGTTGATCTTTTTCCCCAGCAGCGCCTCGATGGACGGCAACTGATAGGAGTCATCCTCACCGGCGAAGCTGATCGATACACCCGCGGCGCCCGCACGACCGGTACGGCCGATGCGGTGCACGTAGTCATCCGGCACTTCCGGCAGGGTGAAGTTGATCACGTGGCTGATGCCGTCGATGTGAATGCCGCGACCGGCCACGTCGGTGGCGACCAGCACGCGGATCTTGCCTTCGCGGAAACCTTCCAGGGTCTTGATGCGCTTGTGTTGGGGCACGTCGCCCGACAGTTGGGCGGCATTGACGCCGTCGCGCACCAGGCGTTCCTCGATACGCCGCACTTCGTCCTTGCGGTTGGCGAACACCATCACCCGCTCCCAGCCGTTGTCGTTGACCAGGTTGTAGAGCAGCTTGTACTTGTCGGCACCGGCCACCGCATAGATGTGCTGCTCGACGTTTTCGCTGGCGACGTTCTCGGCTTCGATCTCGACGATGGACGGGTCGGTGGTCCACTGCTTGGCCAGGTTCATCACGTCTTCGGTGAAGGTCGCGGAAAACAGCAGGGTCTGGCGTTCGCTTTTCGGTGGGGTCTGGCGAATGATCTGGCGCACCTGCGGGATGAAGCCCATGTCGAGCATGCGGTCGGCTTCGTCCAGCACCATCACTTCGACCATGTCCAGGTGCACGTCGCCGCGCTGGTTGAAATCCAGCAGGCGGCCCGGTGTGGCGACCAGGATGTCGCAATGGCGGGCTTCGAGGTGCTTGAGCTGCTTGTCGAAGTCCATGCCGCCCACGAACGTCATGACGTTCAGGCCGGTGTACTTGGTCAGGTCGGCGGCGTCCTTGGCGATCTGCACCACCAGCTCGCGGGTCGGCGCGATGATCAGCGCTCGCGGCTCGCCCATGTAGCGTTCCTTGGGCGGCGGGGTCTGGAGCAGTTGGGTGATGATGGAAATCAGGAATGCGGCGGTCTTGCCGGTGCCGGTCTGGGCGCGACCGATGGCGTCCTTGCCGGCGAGGGTATAGCCCAGCACTTGCGCCTGGATGGGCGTGCAATACGGGAAACCCAGGTCCTGGATGGCGTGCATCAATTCTGGGGCGAGCTTGAAATCGTGGAAGCGGGTCTTGCCTTCCTGGGGTTCTACGACGAAGTCCTCGAGCTTCCAGGCGACGACCGGCGGTTTTGGCGCGCGTTCGCGGCGTGGCTTGGGGGCGTCGTTGCGTGGTTTTTCGGGTTCTGGAGCGATAAGAGGCTGGGCGGCGGGCTCTTTGTTTGCCTGTGCAACGGGGGCAGCCCGGCGCGGTTGTGGCGCATCGGTACGGCTCGGGGCGTGGACAGGGGCGCTTGCGCCAGGCGCGAGCTGCTCGGCCTCGCTTTTACCGAACATCTTCTTGAGTGCTTTGAGCACGGTCATCTCATCGATTGGTTAAGGAATGTACGCCGGCCAGTGTAATGCAAGAAACGGGCGCGGCGTAGTGTGATCATCAAAGGGCTGGCGTGGCGATTGGCCTCAGCGCAACCGCTCGGCCAGCCAGTTGCCGATGTCGCGAATCTCCTCGGGTAACACTTCGTGGCCCATTGGGTATTCCTGCCATATCACGGTGACACCATGCTGCTTCAAATACTCTTTCGCCGTCCGCCCCATGGGGTTAAGTACCACTTCATCGTACTGTCCGTGCAGCGCCAGCACCGGAATACGTTGCTGGCTGGCCGACAGCTGCAGTTCTTCGCTGAAAGTCGGTGCATAAGTGGAGAGTGCGATCACGCCCCCCAACGGGCCCTGCCATTTCACGAAAGCCGTGTGATAGACCACCGCGCCGCCTTGGGAAAATCCCGCCAGGAAAATCCGCGAGGCGTCTATTCCGCTGGCTCGCTGGGTTTCGATCAGATCGATGACCCGTTGTGCCGAAGCTTCCAGCTGCTGTTCATCGATGGCCCGGGCCGGGCTCAAGGCGCGGATATCGTACCAACTGGGCATGGCGTAGCCGCCGTTGATCGTTACGGGTTGGGTCGGCGCCTGGGGTAGAACGAAACGTGTCGTGAGCAGGCTTTGCTGCAACATTTCAGCGACCGGCATGAAGTCATAACGATCGGCGCCCAAGCCGTGGAGCCAGATAACACACGCGTCGGCAGTGCCGCTGGGCTCGAGAATCAGGGGGTCGGTCATGGTTGTGCTCCAAATTTGTGCGGGTGCGCCCAATCAGTGCGTGATTACAGTGCGTTCCCGGTGCCTCAGTTAATTAGATGTCGCAAAGTTGAAAGTTTTTGTCTTGACGTGTTTTGCATGGCCTAAGCGCAGCGGTCTGGTACGGGCTTTGCTATGGGGATGCTGAGTGATGATTCTTACGCTGCGCGGTAACACTATCAGTTAGCCGCGCCGCATGGGATATCAGAAATCCGGTGATGAATGTTCGCCAATAGCCGCTACGGGCTTCGCGAACGTGAAGGGCTACAGCCCGTTCGGCCGTTTGGTGAGAGATGGGCATGACCACTGTTTACGGACATCCTCATTATTAGACTCATAGCGAAGGTCCAGACGTCGGTTGACCCTAAAAAAAGCCAACAAGGGTCGGCAATGCCCCAAAAGGGTGCGACAGGGCTCGAGCTCCGACACAACAAGAGCAAAACTGGAGGTTTGAATGAAGTTACTGAAATCCACCCTGGCTGTCGTGACTGCTGCAGCAGTACTCGGTGTCAGCGGGTTCGCTCAGGCGGGTGCAACCCTGGATGCCGTGCAGAAGAAAGGCTTTGTGCAATGCGGCGTAAGCGATGGCCTGCCGGGTTTCTCGGTGCCTGATTCGACCGGCAAGATCGTCGGCATCGACGCTGACTTCTGCCGTGCCGTGGCCGCTGCGGTATTTGGCGATGCGACCAAGGTCAAGTTCAGCCAGTTGAACGCCAAGGAGCGCTTCACCGCGCTGCAATCGGGCGAAATCGACATGCTCTCGCGCAACTCCACCATGACCAGCTCCCGTGACGCGGGCATGGGCCTGAAGTTTCCAGGCTTCATCACCTACTACGACGGCATCGGTTTCCTGGCCAACAACAAGCTGGGCGTCAAGAGCGCCAAGGAACTGGACGGTGCAACCATCTGCATCCAGGCCGGTACCACCACTGAACTGAACGTTTCCGACTACTTCCGCGCCAACGGCCTGAAGTACACCCCAATCACTTTCGACACCTCCGATGAAAGCGCCAAGTCGCTGGAATCCGGTCGTTGCGACGTACTGACCTCCGACAAGTCCCAGCTGTTCGCCCAGCGCAGCAAGCTGGCTTCGCCGAAAGACTACGTCGTTCTGCCGGAAACCATTTCCAAGGAACCACTGGGCCCAGTCGTGCGCAATGGCGACGACGAGTGGCTGGCCATCGTGCGCTGGACAGGCTACGCCTTGCTCAACGCCGAAGAAGCCGGTGTGACCTCGAAAAACGTTGAAGCTGAAGCCAAGTCCACCAAGAACCCTGACGTCGCTCGTATGTTGGGTGCTGACGGTGAATACGGCAAAGACCTGAAACTGCCGAAAGACTGGGTCGTACAGATCGTCAAGCAAGTCGGCAACTACGGCGAAATGTTCGAGCGCAACCTCGGCAAGGGCACTCCGCTGGAAATCGATCGCGGCCTGAACGCGCTGTGGAACGCTGGCGGCATTCAATACGCACCACCAGTGCGCTGATGGTTCTATCACCCGGTGGGCCAACCACCGGGTGATGTTCTGTTCCATTCTTTGCGGGGCACTTCATGCAAAATTCAATCGGCGCACCTAAGCAGAGGCTCAGCCTCAGCGATCCACGAGTGCGTGCGTGGGTATTTCAAGTCGTCACTGTCGTGGCGGTTATCGCGCTGGGCTGGTTTCTGTTCGATAACACACAGACCAATCTTCAACACCGGGGCATCACTTCCGGTTTCGGCTTCCTGGAGCGCAGTGCCGGTTTCGGCATTGCCCAACACCTGATCGACTACACCGAAGCGGACAGCTATGCCCGCGTCTTTGTCATCGGGTTGCTCAACACGCTGCTGGTGACCGTCATCGGCGTGATCCTGGCGACCATCCTCGGGTTCATCATTGGCGTGGCGCGCCTGTCGCAGAACTGGATCATTTCCAAGTTGGCGACCGTTTATGTAGAGGTTTTCCGTAATATCCCGCCGCTGCTGCAAATCCTGTTCTGGTACTTTGCCGTATTCCTCAGCATGCCCGGCCCGCGCGCTGCCCATAACTTCGGCGATACCTTCTTTGTCAGCAGCCGGGGCCTGAACATGCCGGCCGCGCTGGTGGCCGAAGGGTTCTGGCCGTTCGTGATCAGCGTTGTGCTGGCGATTGTCGCCATCGTGCTGATGACGCGCTGGGCCAACAAGCGTTTCGAGGCGACCGGCGAGCCGTTCCATAAGTTCTGGGTCGGCCTGGCGCTGTTCCTGGTGATTCCGGCATTGAGCGCGCTGCTTTTTGGTGCGCCGGTGCATTGGGAAATGCCTGAACTCAAGGGCTTCAACTTCGTCGGTGGCTGGGTGCTGATCCCGGAACTGCTGGCCCTGACCCTGGCGCTGACGGTGTACACCGCAGCGTTCATCGCCGAGATCGTACGCTCGGGCATCAAGTCGGTGAGCCACGGCCAGACCGAAGCGGCCCGTTCCCTGGGGCTGCGCAACGGTCCGACCTTGCGCAAGGTGATCATCCCGCAAGCCTTGCGTGTGATCATTCCGCCACTGACCAGCCAATACCTGAACCTGGCGAAAAACTCCTCCCTGGCGGCCGGTATCGGCTACCCGGAAATGGTTTCGCTGTTTGCCGGCACAGTGTTGAACCAGACCGGCCAGGCCATCGAGGTGATTGCGATCACCATGAGTGTGTACCTGGCGATCAGTATCAGCATTTCCTTGCTGATGAACTGGTACAACAAGCGCATTGCGCTGATCGAGCGGTGAGGAAACGCGCATGACGACTCATACTTTCAAACCTGATATGCCCCCGCCGGGCAGCAGCATCGGCGTGGTGGCGTGGATGCGCGCCAACATGTTCTCCAGCTGGATCAACACGCTGCTGACGCTGTTCGCGTTCTACCTGATTTACCTGATCGTCCCGCCGCTGCTGCAGTGGGCCATCCTCGATGCCAACTGGGTCGGTACCACCCGCGCCGATTGCACCAAGGAGGGCGCCTGCTGGGTGTTCATCCAGCAGCGTTTTGGTCAGTTCATGTACGGTTACTACCCGACGGACCTGCGCTGGCGCGTAGACCTGACCGTGTGGCTGGCAGTGATCGGCGTAGCGCCGCTGTTCATCTCGCGCTTCCCGCGCAAGGCGATCTACGGCCTGAGCTTCCTGGTGCTGTACCCGATCATTTCCTGGTGCCTGCTGCACGGTGGCGTGTTCGGCCTGGACACCGTAGCGACCAGCCAATGGGGCGGCCTGATGCTGACCCTGGTAATCGCCACGGTCGGTATTGTCGGCGCGCTGCCGCTGGGCATCGTCCTGGCCCTGGGGCGCCGCTCGAATATGCCGGCGATTCGTGTGGTCTGCGTGACCTTCATCGAGTTCTGGCGCGGCGTGCCGTTGATCACGGTGTTGTTCATGTCCTCGGTGATGCTGCCGCTGTTCCTGCCCGAAGGCATGAACTTCGACAAGCTGCTGCGGGCGTTGATCGGAGTGATCCTGTTCCAGTCGGCCTACGTGGCCGAAGTGGTGCGCGGCGGCCTGCAAGCCATCCCCAAGGGCCAGTACGAAGCGGCCGCAGCGATGGGCCTGGGTTACTGGCGCAGCATGGGCCTGGTGATTCTGCCGCAAGCCCTGAAGCTGGTGATCCCGGGTATCGTCAACACCTTCATTGCGTTGTTCAAGGACACGAGCCTGGTGATCATCATCGGCCTGTTCGATCTGCTCAACAGCGTGAAACAAGCTGCCGCCGACCCGAAATGGCTGGGCATGGCCACCGAAGGCTATGTGTTTGCCGCCCTGGTGTTCTGGATTTTCTGTTTTGGTATGTCCCGCTATTCCATGCATTTGGAACGCAAGCTGGACACTGGCCACAAGCGTTAGGAGTTGACTCATGAGTGAAGCGATCAAACAGCCTGTGAGCCCTGAAGGCATTATTCAGATGCAGGGCGTGAACAAGTGGTACGGCCAGTTCCACGTGTTGAAGGACATCAACCTGAACGTCAAGCAGGGCGAGCGTATCGTGCTGTGCGGCCCGTCGGGTTCCGGCAAGTCCACCACCATCCGCTGCCTCAACCGCCTCGAAGAGCACCAGCAAGGGCGCATCGTGGTCGACGGCGTGGAACTGACCAACGACCTCAAGCAGATCGAAGCGATCCGCCGTGAAGTCGGCATGGTGTTCCAGCACTTCAACCTGTTCCCGCACCTGACCATCCTGCAGAACTGCACCCTGGCGCCGATGTGGGTGCGCAAGATGCCCAAGCGCAAGGCCGAGGAAATCGCCATGCACTACCTGGAACGCGTACGCATTCCAGAGCAGGCGCACAAATACCCGGGCCAGCTCTCCGGCGGTCAGCAACAGCGTGTGGCCATCGCCCGTGCCCTGTGCATGAAGCCAAAGATCATGCTGTTCGATGAGCCGACTTCTGCGCTCGATCCGGAAATGGTGAAGGAAGTACTCGACACCATGATCGGCCTGGCTGAAGACGGCATGACCATGCTCTGCGTGACCCACGAAATGGGCTTTGCCCGCACCGTGGCCAACCGCGTGATCTTCATGGACAAGGGTGAAATCGTCGAACAGGCCGCGCCGAACGACTTCTTCGACAACCCGCAGAACGACCGCACCAAGCTGTTCCTGAGCCAGATCCTGCATTGATCCGGCCTTAGGCAGTGAAACAAACCCGGACTCGTCCGGGTTTGTTTTTAATGGGCCGCTCAGCAAGCCGTGAGGGTCTCGTGTTCCTTGTGCACCGTCGTTTTGAATTGCCGCAAGTCTGCGTCTTCAGCGAAGGCATGGACATCGGCAAGCAAATGCGGATAGCGATCAAGCAGGCGCATCAGCAAGATCAACGCCTTGGGTGGCACTACCTCGCCGCGCTCGTAGCGGGAAAACGCATTGTGTCCACCGCCCGATAGCAGCAGTACCGCTTCCTTTTGCGATAGATGCAGTTTGCGCCGGACACGTTTGATCTCTTCGCCGATCATTCGCCTGGCCGCGTTGACCAGCTCATCACCTGCGTGGTCGTAGCGATCCGAGCAGCTTGAATCGAGCTCGACTTCGCCGCACATCCGACATTCCCAGCCAGACAAGTCATCGACCCGGCGTTCCAGTCCCTTGACGCTCATGGTTTCGCCGCGACCTTCGAAATGCAACATGCCTTCCGGGGCTCCACAGCTGAAGCATTGCTGGTGTTTCATGAGTTTTTCTCCTTGAAGGAAATTACCGGTGGGCCTCCGCTGGGGCGGTACGTCACCTTCAGGTAAATCTGCAGACCGTGTGAATTGGCGTGGTAGACGTCATGCCAGACTCGATGATCGTCATAGGTGGTCATCGATTTGTAGAATTGTTTTCGCTCAAGCCCATGGATGACCTGCTGCATGTCTGAGACGTTTAAACCGAGCGTCCGAGCAGTGTTCTTCGCAGTGCTGGTGAAAGCTTTCCCTTTAAGCCGCCTGACATCTGCCTGTATCGCCGCCAAGGCGTAGTGGGGTGTGTTCTTTTCCATAGAACGGCGTGCCTTGTCCTTAAAATTACCCTCAAAGGGTAATTTTGACTAATCGAAAATCTCGTTTCTTTACCTCCCGTTGACCCTAGGCGGTTGTCGTCCTACGCGAAGCTGACTAACATGTCAGAAAATTCATCCTATGATTGGATGAAAGAGTGGGTTCCATGTCAGACATTTCTCCATTAATTAAGCGATCCTTGGTCGATCAGGCGCTGGACCAGCTGCGCCAGCGCATCAGCGATGGCGTGTGGGTCGTGGGGCAACGGTTGCCCACCGAGCCCGAGTTGGTGGCCGAGCTGGGTATCAGCCGCAACACCGTGCGCGAAGCCATGCGCGTGCTGGCTTTTTCCGGGTTGATCGAAATCCGCCAGGGCGACGGCAGTTATGTCCGGGCGACGGTGGATCCGCTGGACACTCTCAAGGTGCTGTCTCGCTGTTCATTGGATCAGGCCCGTGAAACCCGGCATATCCTCGAAGTCGAGGCCATCGGCCTGGCTGCGTTGCGGCGCACCGATGATGATTTGCGTGCCTTGCGCCAGGCGCTGAGAACCAGTGGCGAGCATTATCACGGCGATCTGGAGCACTACATCGCCTGCGACCTGGTGTTCCACCGTCTCCTTGTGGATGCCGCGCACAACCCGGCCCTCAGCGAGTTGTATCGCTATTTTTCCAGTGTGATCGGCGCGCAACTGCGCCAGAGCCTCAACATCGTTCCTCGTCATCAACATGTGTTCGACCTGCACGGCGAAATCCTCGACGCCGTCGAACGACAGGATCCGCAACGGGCCAAGGCCCTGTGCCGACAGTTGATCAATGAACCCTGAATCCGAGCGTTCCATGTCCCGCAATCTGCTTGACCGTACCCCTTCGACGGCGCCCAAGCGCGCCGCCGAACTCGAAGAACTGCTGATCGACGCCGAAGCCGACGACGCGCAGGTCCAACAAAGCCATCCGCTGGTGCGCAGGCCCTGGCTATTGCTGCTTGGGCTGATTCTGGTGGCGCTGAACTTGCGTCCTGCGTTGTCGAGCATGGCGCCATTGCTCAGCGAGGTTTCCAAAAGCCTCGGTCTGTCGGCTGCCCAGGCCGGTTTACTGACAACGCTGCCGGTGCTGTGCCTGGGCCTGTTCGCGCCGCTGGCGCCGGTGTTGGCGCGGCGCTTTGGTGCCGAGCGCGTGGTGTTGGGGATTTTGCTGACGCTGGCTGGCGGAATCATTTTGCGCAGTTCTTTCGGCCAGGTCGGGCTGTTCGCCGGCAGTATCCTGGCAGGCGCGAGCATTGGCGTGATCGGCGTCCTGTTGCCGGGTATCGTCAAGCGCGACTTTGCCAAGCAGGCCGGCGCCATGACCGGTGTCTACACCATGGCGCTGTGCCTGGGTGCGGCGATGGCTGCGGGCGCGACGGTGCCCTTGAGCGAGCACTTGGGCGACAGCTGGTCACTTGGCCTGGGTTTCTGGGTGGTTCCGGCGCTGCTGGCCGCGGTGTTCTGGTTGCCGCAAGTGGGTTCCAGGCACGGCGCCCACCAGGCGGCGTATCGGGTGCGTGGCTTGCTGCGTGATCCCCTGGCCTGGCAGGTGACGTTGTACATGGGGTTGCAATCTTCCCTGGCCTACATCGTGTTCGGCTGGCTGCCCTCGATTCTCATTGGGCGAGGCCTGACGCCGACCCAGGCCGGGCTGGTGCTGTCCGGCTCGGTTATCGTGCAGTTGATCAGTTCCCTGGCGGCGCCCTGGTTGGCAACGCGCGGCAAGGACCAGCGCCTGGCGATTGTGATCGTCATGGTCATGGCCTTGGGCGGGCTGTTCGGTTGCCTTTATGCACCCCTTGAAGGTTTGTGGGGCTGGGCCATCCTGCTGGGCTTGGGACAAGGCGCGACGTTCAGCCTGGCGCTCACACTGATCGTGCTGCGTTCGCGCGATGCCCACGTCGCCGCCAACCTGTCCAGCATGGCCCAGGGTTTCGGTTATACGCTGGCATCGCTCGGGCCGTTCGCGGTGGGCGTGGTCCACGACCTGACCGGGGGTTGGAATGCCTTGGGCTGGATCTTCGGGCTGATAGGGCTGGGCGCGATCATTGCGGGTGTCGGGGCCGGTCGGGCGTTGTACGTGGGCGTCACCAGCGAAAGGGCTACGGATCTTCGCTGATATCATTTTCATGGCGAATGACGATAGTGTTTCCGGCAGCGGCAGATTAACGTGCAGGTTTACTGAAACATTTTTCGGAGTTTGCCCATGAGTGATGCCCACAACGCTTTGATCCCCCGTTTCTACCAGGCCTTCCAGCGCCTGGACGCCGAGGCCATGAGCGCGTGCTACACCGACGACGTGGTGTTCAGCGATCCGGCGTTCGGCGAGCTGCGTGGGCGTGATGCCGGCGACATGTGGCGCATGCTCACCACCCGGGCCAAGGACTTTTCCCTGACCTTCGATAACGTGCGCAGCGATGAACGTACCGGCGGCGCTCACTGGGTGGCGACCTACCTGTTCAGCCAGACCGGCAATGTGGTGATCAATGACATCCAGGCGCGGTTCGTCTTTCGCGACGGCAAGATCTGCGAGCACCACGACAGC
The DNA here is from genome assembly GCF_001269755.1 of Pseudomonas sp. Q12-87. NCBI lineage: Bacteria > Pseudomonadati > Pseudomonadota > Gammaproteobacteria > Pseudomonadales > Pseudomonadaceae > Pseudomonas > Pseudomonas sp. Q12-87. The sequence continues at coordinate 162,189 of NZ_LHVI01000008.1, forward strand.
TTTGACCTGTGGCGCTGGTCGCGTCAGGCGCTGGGCACCAAGGGCCTGCTGCTGGGCTGGACACCGTTGGTGCGCAACGCGGTCAGGGCCCAGGCGCTCAAGGGGCTGCGGGCGTTCCAGGCCAGTCGCTGATAAGATCGCCGCTGGTTCCCACATACCCGTTGAACATCTGTGACGACTGCCATCGAATCTTCCGACTTGCCTGTGCAAGGCCCGGTCGCACCGGACAAGCCTTGGTTCGTCTATTTGGTGCGGGCCGCCAACGGCTCGCTGTACTGCGGCATCAGCGATGATCCGGTGCGGCGTTTCGCCAAGCATCAAAGCGGCAAGGGCGCACGATTCTTTCTTTCCAGCCCGGCGGTGGCGCTGGTGTATACCGAAGCCTGTCGCGACAAGGGCGAAGCCCTGCGCCAGGAACGGCTGATCAAAAAACTCAGGAAAAGCGCCAAGGAATGCCTGGTCGCGAGTGCCGCGCAGGTTCATCAGCCAGGCTGATAGGCGCTTATCAGGAGGGTAGGCCGCCCGACCATGGCGCGCTAAGCTGCGGGCTTACTTCCTGCAGTGGCGAATCTCATGTCAGAGCTGATCCTTCATCATTACCCGACGTCTCCTTTCGCGGAAAAGGCCCGTCTGTTGCTGGGTTTCAAAGGGCTGTCCTGGCGCTCGGTGCATATCCCGCCAATGATGCCCAAGCCCGACCTGACAGCGCTGACGGGCGGCTACCGCAAGACCCCGGTATTGCAGGTCGGTGCGGATATCTATTGCGATACATCCCTGATCGCCCGTCGACTGGAACAGGAAAAAGCCTCGCCGGCGCTGTTCCCTGAAGGCCGGGAAATGATCGCGGCGTCCTTCGCAGCGTGGGCCGATTCGGTGGTGTTCCAGCATGCGGTGAGCCTGGTGTTCCAGCCGGAATCGGTCGCCGTGCGTTTTGCCAAGCTGCCACCCGAAGCGATCAAGGCGTTCATCAGTGACCGCGCGGGGCTGTTCAGTGGCGGCACCACCACTCGCTTGTCTGCCGAACAAGCCAAGCACCAGTGGCCAACGATCATGGCGCGCCTCGAGCAACAGCTGCAGCGCGAGGAAGGCGACTTCCTGCTGGGTGACCCTTCGATTGCCGATTTCGCCATGGCCCATCCGCTGTGGTTCCTCAAGGGCACGCCGGTGACTTCACCCTTGGTGGATGCGTATCCGGCTGTCTCGGCATGGTTGGCGCGGGTGTTGGGGTTCGGCCATGGTGCGTCGAGTGCGATGAGTTCCGAAGAAGCCCTGGAAGTGGCCCGCAACGCTGCACCCGCGGCGCTGCCGGATGAGTCGTTCGAAGAGCCGAACGGGTTTGCGAAGGGGCAGCAAGTATCGATCGCCGCGACTGACTATGGCGTCGATCCGGTGGCCGGGGAGTTGCTGTTTGCCGGTCGCGAAGAACTGATCCTGCGCCGCGAAGACGGGCGTGGCGGGTCGGTGCATGTGCACTTCCCGCGGTTCGGGTTCCGGATTGAGGCTCGCTGAGCAACGAATGACCTGTGGGAGCGAGCAAGATCGCTCCCACAGGGGGTGGTGGCGGTTAACGGGTGGCGGTCAGTGCCTTGAGAATGTTTTCCGGCTCATACCCGCGAATCAACGTGCCATTCACGTCAAGGATCGGGATTCCCCGGCCGCCCAGCGCCTCGTAGGCCTTGCGCGCCTCGGCGTCTTTTTCGATATCGAATTCTCGAAACGGCACGCCTTTTTCATCCAGGAACCGCCGGGTCGCCTTGCAGTAGCCGCACCAGTCGGTGGCGTACAACACGACCCTGGCGTTGCCCCGGACCTGCTCGGAAACCATTTGTGACGGGTTGAACACTCGCTCGATCTTCCCCCAGTTCTGATACGCCACAACCACCAGCAGAATCAGCAGGAATTTCTTCAGGACCCCACCGAGCATCAATTACGCCGCTTGAGCTGGTCAGTCAGCGATGTCGGCAAGCCCTTGATGATCAACGTGCCGGCTTCTTCGTCATATTCAATCTTGGAACCCAGCAAGTGCGCTTCGAAGCTGATGGACAACCCTTCGGCACGGCCCGTGAAGCGGCGGAACTGGTTGAGGGTGCGTTTATCCGCAGGGATTTCCGGCGACAACCCGTAGTCCTTGTTGCGGATATGGTCGTAGAAGGCTTTCGGGCGATCCTCGTCGATCAATTCGGAGAGTTCTTCCAAGCCCATCGGCTCGCCGAGCTTGGCCTGGCTGCTGGCGTAATCCACCAGGGTCTTGGTTTTCTCTCGGGCGTCATCTTCGGGCAGGTCTTCGCTCTCGACGAAATCACTGAAGGCCTTGAGCAGGGTGCGGGTCTCGCCGGGGCCGTCGACGCCTTCCTGGCAACCGATGAAGTCACGGAAATATTCCGAGACCTTCTTGCCATTCTTGCCCTTGATGAAGGAGATGTACTGTTTGGATTGTTTGTTGTTCTGCCATTCCGACACGTTGATCCGCGCCGCAAGATGCAGTTGGCCCAGGTCCAGGTGGCGGGACGGGGTCACGTCCAGCTCATCGGTCACCGCCACGCCTTCGCTGTGGTGCAGCAGGGCGATGGCCAGGTAGTCGGTCATGCCCTGCTGGTAATGGGCGAACAATACGTGGCCGCCCACCGACAGGTTGGATTCTTCCATCAGTTTTTGCAGGTGCTCCACCGCCACGCGACTGAAAGCGGTGAAGTCCTTGCCGCCGTCGAGGTATTCCTTCAGCCAGCCGCTGAACGGATGTGCGCCGGACTCGCCATGGAAAAAGCCCCAGGCCTTGCCTTGCTTGGCGTTGTAGCTCTCGTTGAGGTCGGCGAGCATGTTCTCGATGGCCGTGGACTCCGCCAGTTCGGAGTCGCGGGCATGGAGCACGGCAGGGGTGCCGTCGGGTTTCTTGTCGATCAGGTGGACGATGCAATGACGGATCGGCATGGGTTTCTCGGCTGATGAAAGAGAGGAGGGCGTGCTCCCCGAAAAAGGGCCCAGTGTACCGCAATCACTGGTTTTGGAACCCGGCAAAGCCCCTTTCAGACCCTTCCGACAACCCATATGCACTTTTTTACCGTTTTAGCGCAAGAAACCTGACCAAATGGGTAGCTAGAGGCGGATATTTCACAGGCGTTGTGCTAGTTTTGCCCGGTCTTACGCGAACTCACTGCGTTAAGCGTGCATTCAGCATTTGTCAGGTCGAACCAAACCCGGTTTTCGGCATCTATTACCCCGATCCGTCGCGGTGATTGCCGAGGGTGCCTGATCAAGAGAGATCGGGCTCGATGGCTGACACTGCACTCTGCAATCCATATGAATTTGATAGGGAAGGAACACTACATGGCTCTTACTAAAGACCAACTGATCGCTGATTTGGCTGAAGCTGTAGACGCGCCGAAAACCACCGTGCGTGCACTGCTGGACCAACTGGGCCAAATCGTTGCCGATCAGCTGGAAAACGGCGGCGAACTCACTCTGCCAGGCGTTGGCAAGCTGAAAGTCACCGAGCGTCCTGCCCGTACCGGCCGCAACCCTTCGACTGGCGCTGCCATCGAAATCGCTGCCAAGAAAGTGATCAAGCTGGTTGTGGCCAAAGGCCTGACCGACGCGGTCAACAAGTAAGACCGCTGTAAAAAAACCGTGCTGCGGAGCGATCCGGGCACGGTTTTTTATTGCCTTGGATAAAGGGGCCTGTGGTGAGGGGATAAATCCCTCATGGCGCGGCTTTTGTGGCGAGGGAGCTTGCTCCCTCGCCACAGGAGGTCGCCTTCAATCCTTGCGAATCCAGCGCGCCTGGCGCCAGGCCTGCTGCTGGGCCTCGGTCTGGAAGGTCCAAGCGACGAAACGACTTTGCTTCTGACCCTGGGACATTTCCACCACTTGGCTGTGCACGGCGCCGGCCTTCTTCAACGCGGCCTGAATCGCCGGCAGGTTCGAAGCCTTCGACACCAGCGTGCTGAACCACAGCACTTGCCCGGCCAGTTGCGCGCTTTCGCCAATCAGTTGCGTGACGAAGCGTGCTTCCCCACCCTCGCACCACAGCTCCGCGGCCTGGCCGCCGAAGTTCAGCACCGGCAATTTGCGTTTCGGGTCGGCCTTGCCCAATGCGCGCCATTTGCGTTGGCTGCCCCGGGTCGCTTCTTCCAGGGAGGCGTGGAACGGTGGATTGCACATCGTCAGGTCGAACCGCTCGGCGTCCTCCAGCAGGCCGAGGAGGATCTGCTTGCGGTTGGCCTGTTGGCGCAACTGGATGGCCTTGTTCAACCCGTTGGATTGCACGATGGCCTTGGCCGAGGCGATGGCCGTCGGGTCGATCTCCGAGCCCAGGAAGTGCCAGCGGTAATCGCTGTGGCCGATCAGCGGATAGACGCAGTTCGCGCCAGTGCCGACATCCAGCACCTTCACCGCCGCCCCGCGTGGGATTTCGCCTTCGTTATGCTCAGCGAGCAGATCCGCCAGGAAATGCACGTAGTCCGCCCGGCCAGGTACTGGTGGGCACAGGTAATCGGCGGGGATATCCCAATGGGCAATGCCATAGAAAGACTTGAGCAGCGCCCGGTTGAACACCCGCACGGCTTCGGGACTGGCGAAGTCGATGCTTTCCTTGCCATAGGGGTTGATGATCACAAACCTGGCCAACTCAGGCGTGGATTTGATCAGCGCTGGGAAGTCATAGCGGCCCTGGTGGCGATTGCGCGGGTGCAGGCTGGCTTTCTCGCGTGGTGCCAAGGGTTTGTCCTGCGGGGCAGACTTGGGTTTTTGGCGGGCAGGCTTGGGTGTGCGGGGGGTGGTCATGGGCGGGTCGATTCGGGGGGTGGCTCAAGAATGGCGGGCATTGTCCCACATCCAGCCTGGTCTTGAGGCCTGCACCGATTAAATGTGGGAGCGGGCTTGCTCGCGAAGGCGGTGTGTCAGTTAACAAATAGGCTATCTGATCCACCGCTTTCGCGAGCAAGCCCGTTCCCACAGAGGAGTGTGCAGCGGTAGTAAGAAAGTGCCAGGCAAAAAAAAGGAGGCCACCAGGGCCTCCTTTTTTCAATGCAAACCGCCGTTACAGACTGGCAATCCGCGCGTGCTGCTCGGCCAGCTTGCCCAAGGCCTGTTCCGCCTCGGCCAGTTTGGCCCGTTCCTTCTCAATGACTTCGGCCGGAGCCTTGTCGACGAAGCCGGCGTTGGACAGCTTGCCGCCGACGCGCTGCACTTCGCCTTTGAGGCGCAGGATTTCCTTGTCCAGGCGCGCCAGTTCCGCCGCCTTGTCGATCAGGCCGGCCATCGGCACCAGCACTTCCATCTCGCCGACCAGGGCAGTGGCCGACAGTGGCGCTTCTTCGCCGGCCGCCAGGACGGTCACCGATTCCAGCTTCGCCAGTTTCTTGAGCAGGGCCTCGTTCTCGTTGAGACGGCGCAGGTCTTCGGCGTTGGCGTTCTTCAGGAACAGGGTCAACGGCTTGCCCGGGCCGATGTTCATTTCGGCGCGGATGTTGCGCAGGCCTAGCATGAAGGTCTTGAGCCACTCGATGTCATCTTCGGCCGCCGGATCGATGCGGGTTTCGTTGGCCACAGGCCAAGGTTGCAACATGATCGTCTTGCCTTGGATGCCCGCCAGCGGTGCGATGCGCTGCCAGATTTCCTCGGTGATGAACGGCATGAATGGATGCGCCAGGCGCAGGGCCACTTCCAGCACGCGCACCAGGGTGCGACGGGTGCCGCGCTGGCGTTCGACCGGTGCGTTTTCATCCCACAGCACAGGCTTGGACAGCTCCAAGTACCAGTCGCAATACTGGTTCCAGATGAACTCGTACAAGGCTTGTGCGGCCAGGTCGAAACGGAACTGGTCCAGCTGGCGCGTCACTTCGGCCTCGGTGCGTTGCAACTGCGAAATGATCCAGCGATCGGCCAGGGTCAATTCATAGGCTTCGCCGTTCTGGCCGCAGTCCTCGCCTTTATCCAGCACGTAGCGCGCGGCGTTCCAGATCTTGTTGCAGAAGTTGCGGTAGCCTTCGACGCGGCCCATGTCGAACTTGATGTCGCGACCGGTGGATGCCAGCGAGCAGAAAGTGAAGCGCAGGGCGTCGGTGCCGTAGCTGGCGATGCCCTCGGCGAATTCTTCGCGGGTGGCTTTCTCGATCTTCTTCGCCAGTTTTGGCTGCATGAGGCCGGAGGTGCGCTTCTGCACCAGGCTCTCCAGGTCGATGCCGTCGATGATGTCCAGCGGGTCCAGGACGTTGCCCTTGGACTTGGACATCTTCTGGCCTTGGCCGTCGCGCACCAGGCCGTGGACATAGACGGTCTTGAACGGCACTTGCGGGGTGCCGTCCTCGTTTTTCATCAAGTGCATGGTCATCATGATCATCCGGGCGACCCAGAAGAAAATGATGTCGAAGCCGGTGACCAACACGTCAGTGGAGTGAAATTTTTTCAAGAACTCGGTCTGTTGCGGCCAGCCCAGTGTAGAGAAGGTCCACAGGCCCGAGCTGAACCACGTGTCGAGTACGTCGTTGTCCTGTTGCAGCGCAACGTCCGGACCCAGGTTGTGCTTGGCGCGGACTTCGGCTTCATCGCGGCCGACATAGACCTTGCCCGACTCGTCGTACCAGGCCGGGATGCGATGGCCCCACCACAGCTGACGGCTGATGCACCAATCCTGGATGTCGCGCATCCACGAGAAGTACATGTTTTCGTATTGCTTGGGCACGAACTGGATGCGGCCGTCTTCCACCGCGGCAATCGCTGGCTCGGCCAGCGGCTTGGTGGACACGTACCACTGGTCGGTCAGCCACGGCTCGATGATGGTGCCGGAGCGGTCGCCTTTGGGGACTTTCAGGGCGTGATCATCGACGCTGACCAACAGGCCGGCGGCGTCGAATGCCGCGACGATCTGCTTGCGCGCTTCGAAGCGATCGAGGCCGGCATATTCGGCCGGGAGCTTGCCGTCGACGCTTTCGTTCAGCGTGCCGTCGAGGTTGAACACCTGAGCCGCCGGCAACACGTTGGCGTTCTTGTCGAAGATGTTCAGCAGCGGCAGGTTGTGGCGCTTGCCGACTTCATAGTCGTTGAAGTCGTGGGCCGGGGTGATTTTCACGCAGCCGGTGCCGAATTCTGGGTCGCAGTAATCATCGCCGATGATCGGGATGCGCCGGCCCACCAACGGCAGTTCCACGAACTGGCCGATCAGCGCCTTGTAGCGCTCGTCGTTCGGGTTTACGGCGACGGCAGCGTCGCCGAGCATGGTTTCCGGACGCGTGGTGGCGACGATCAGGTAATCGTTGCCTTCGGCGGTCTTGGCGCCGTCGGCCAACGGGTATTTGAGGTTCCACAGGAAACCTTTCTCGTCGTGGTTTTCCACTTCGAGGTCGGAAATCGCCGTGTGCAACTTGGTGTCCCAGTTGACCAGGCGCTTGCCGCGATAGATCAGCCCGTCTTCATGCAGGCGCACGAAGGCTTCTTTCACCGCTTCCGACAGGCCGTCGTCCATGGTGAAGCGTTCGCGGCTCCAGTCTACCGACGAGCCGAGGCGACGGATCTGGCGGCTGATGTTGCCACCGGACTCGTCTTTCCATTCCCAGACTTTCTCGAGGAATTTCTCGCGCCCCAGGTCATGGCGGCTCTGGCCCTGGGCTTCGAGGCGCCGCTCCACCAGCATTTGCGTGGCGATACCGGCGTGGTCGGTGCCCGGCTGCCACAAGGTGTTGCGACCTTGCATGCGACGGAAACGGATCAGGGCGTCCATGATCGCGTTATTGAAGCCGTGGCCCATGTGCAGGCTGCCGGTGACGTTCGGCGGCGGGATCATGATGGTGTAGGAATCGCCCGCGCCTTGCGGAGCGAAATAATTCTCGGACTCCCAGGTGTTGTACCAGGAAGTTTCAATGGCGTGCGGCTGGTAGGTCTTATCCATGCGCGGCGGGACCCTATTGGCATTTATTCAGGAAAAGCCGGGAAGTATAGCGGGGCGAAGGACGCAGGGCGAGCCAGTACGCAGCGAGTGGTTAATAACAGGCGCAACAAATCCCCGTGGCGAGGGAGCTTGCTCCCGCTGGGGCGCGAAGCGGCCCCCAAAGTATCAAGGTGAGTGAGATGGGGGCTGCTCGCCAGTGTTACGGCTGCTTCGCAGCCGAGCGGGAGCAAGCTCCCTCGCCACAGAAGCAGGCATAACCCGGTTGATGATTACTCGTACTGACTGAGCAACCGCTCCATCCGCGCATCCAGCCGGCGCTTGATCTCGGTCTCGATGTGCGGGGCGAAGTCGTCGATGACGTCCTGCAGGATCAGCTGTGCGGCGGCACGCAGTTCGGTTTCCAGGTGCAGCAACGCGTCCGGACCCTTGGTCTCGGCCTTGGCGGCAGGCTTGGGCTCGGGCTGGCCGTTGATCGGGTCGAACAGCAGGGGGATCTGTTCATCGTGCACCGGCTCGTGCACAACCGTGTCGGTCAACAGCGGCGGTTGCAGGTTGTCGTCGCCGAGCAGTTGGCGGATCGACTCGAGGTCATCCAGCAGATGAGCGGGTTTTTGCGGCGGTTTTGGAGTGTCCATCGTAGGCTCAGAGTCGCTGTAAACGGTGGTCTTGCAGAGGATAGCCCTGTTCGCGGTAGAAACGGAAACTCTCCCGCGCGGCTTGCCGGATGGCCGGGTCTTCGACCACTACTTCCGCCACACGGGCGAAGCGTTGGGCAAAAGTCGGCACTTTCAGGTCGAGGTTGACCAGCAGGTCCTGGTGTTGACCGCAGTCATCCCCCAGCCCCAGCACAATCAGCCCCTCGGGTTCGTTTTCGGCCGGGCCATGGGGCACGAAGCTCTCGCCCTTGAAGGCCCACAGGCGGGCGTCCAGGTCCTCGCGCTGGGCGGCATCGCTGCAATGCAGGTAGATGCGGTGGCCCATGCGCCAGGCCTTTTCCGTGAGCTTGCAGGCGAAATCCAGCCGCGCCGAAGGATCGGCGCTGGGCAGGATGTAGAAATCGACTTTGGTCATTGCGGTTCCTGAGCCATCGCTGATGCCGCCCATGGGCGACGCCAGCGACGGTCATTGGGGTCAGGCCTTGGCGCGGTCCAGCAGGTACTGGGTCAGCAGGGGGACCGGACGGCCGGTGGCACCCTTGTCCTTGCCGCCGCTGGTCCAGGCCGTGCCGGCGATGTCCAGGTGCGCCCAGTTCAGGTTCTTGGTGAAGCGCGACAGGAAGCACGCCGCCGTGATGGTCCCGGCTTTCGGGCCGCCGATGTTGGCGATGTCGGCGAACGGGCTGTCCAGTTGTTCCTGGTACTCATCGAACAACGGCAACTGCCAGGCGCGGTCGTCGGCTTGCTGGCCGGCGCTGAGCAATTGGCCGATCAGCTCGTCGTTGTTGCCCAGCAGGCCCGAGGTGTGAGCGCCGAGGGCGACGACGCAGGCGCCGGTCAGGGTCGCGATGTCGATCACCGCTTGCGGCTTGAAGCGCTCGGAGTAGGTGAGGGCGTCGCACAGTACCAGGCGACCTTCGGCGTCGGTGTTGAGGATTTCCACCGTCTGGCCGCTCATGGTGGTGACGATGTCACCTGGACGCGAGGCGGTACCACTTGGCATGTTCTCGGCACAGGCCAGGATGCACACCAGGTTGATCGGCAATTGCAGTTCGAGCACGGCCCGCAGGGTGCCGAACACGCTGGCGGCGCCACCCATGTCGTACTTCATTTCATCCATGCCGGCGCCCGGCTTGAGGCTGATGCCGCCGGTGTCGAAGGTGATGCCCTTGCCAACCAGCGCGTATGGCTTCTCGGACTTTTTGCCGCCGTTGTATTGCATGACGATCAGGCGCGGCGGTTGGGCGCTGCCCTGGCCGACGGCGTAGAACGAACCCATGCCCAGGTCCTTGATCTTCTTCTCGTCGAAGACTTCGACTTTCAGGCCCTTGAATGCTTTGCCCAAGGCCTTGGCCTGTTCACCCAGGAACGTCGGGTGGCAGATGTTCGGCGGCAGGTTGCCCAGGTCACGGGTGAATGCCATGCCGCTGGCAATCGCGGCGGCGTGGGTCACGGCGCGCTGGACTTCAGCCTGGGCGGCCTTGATGGTCAGCAAAGTGACTTTTTTCAGTGCGCGGGGTTCGGCTTTCTGGCTCTTGAAGCGATCGAACTGGTATTCGCCGTCCAGCAGGGTTTCGGCCAGCAGGCGGTTCTTGCCGTAGCTGTCGCGACCCTTGACGATCAATTCGTCCAGTGCCAGGACGGCATCGCCACCGCCCAGGCCCTTCAGCGTACCCAGCACGCCGGCAATGATCTTGCGGAACGGGCGGTCGCCCAATTCAGCGTCCTTGCCCACGCCCACCAGCAAAACACGTTCGGCCTTGAGGTTGGACAGGTTATGCAGCAGCAGGCTCTGGCCCACTTTGCCGGCCAGGTCGCCACGCTTGAGCACGGCACTGATGGCGCCGCCGCTCAGGGCATCGAGTTGGGTGGCGACGACGCCGAGCTTGCGGTTTTCACCGACGGCAACGACCAGTGTGGCGGTTTTCAACGTTTCTGGGCTGACGCTTTTTACAACCAGTTCCATGTCCGGATCCCTGAGTGAATGGTCAAGATGCCAGGCGCCGACTTGTGGCGAGGGAGCTTGCTCCCGCTGGGCTGCGCAGCAAACCCCGCTTCTTTGCGGTTGCTGCGCAACCGAGCGGGAGCAAGCTCCCTCGCCACAAGTCCTGAGTGAAACGGTCACGGTCGCGCCGGCGACAAAGGCCGCAGTTTGAACCTCGCCGACCAAGCCTGACAAGCCACCCGTAGCGCTAACTTGTGGCTTTAATCACCGGCTTAGAGCGTGCGAAGTGACAGGCGCCTCCAATCACAGGATAATGCGCCTCTTTTTTCGGCGGTTCGCCTTGGCGGCCCGGCTCGATATGTATGCTTGTTTGGCCGCCTTAGCCTGACAATCCTGGAGTGTCTGGTTTGATCGTCTTTCGTTATCTATCCCGCGAAGTCCTGCTGACCCTGAGCGCCGTCAGCGCCGTGCTGCTGGTCATCATCATGAGCGGACGCTTCATCAAGTACCTCGCCCAGGCGGCGTCCGGTGCCCTGGATCCTGGCTCCCTGTTCCTGATCATGGGGTTCCGCCTGCCGGGCTTCCTGCAACTGATCCTGCCGCTGGGGTTGTTCCTCGGTATCCTGCTGGCTTACGGCCGTTTGTACCTGGACAGCGAAATGACCGTGCTGTCGGCCACTGGCATGAGCCAGCAGCGCCTGTTCCGTATCACGCTGTTCCCGGCCACGCTGGTCGCGCTGATGGTGGCCTGGCTGAGCCTGAGCCTTTCGCCCCAGGGTGCGAACCAGTTCCAACTGCTGATCAACCAGCAGGACGCCATGACCGAATTCGATACCTTGGTGCCAGGGCGCTTCCAGGCCTTGCGCGACGGTACCCGCGTGACCTACACCGAGCAGCTGTCGGAAGACCGCGTCAACCTGGGCGGTGTCTTCATTACGCAAAAGAACTTGTCCTCGGACCCCAAGAAGGATCGCGGCATTTCCGTGCTGGTGGCCGAGAAGGGCAAGCAGGAAATCAGCCCCGACGGCAACCGCTACCTGATCCTGAAAAATGGCTACCGCTACGACGGCAAGCCGGGGCAGGCCGATTACCGGGCGATCCAGTACGACACCTATGGCGTGCTGTTGCCCAAGCCAGAAGTCAGTGAAGAAGTGACCGACCGCGATGCGATGCCCACCGCCAGCCTGTTGGGCAGCAATGACATCCGTGCGCGCACCGAGCTGCAATGGCGCCTGTCGCTGCCGCTGCTGGTGTTCATCGTGACCCTCATGGCGGTCCCCCTGTCGCGGGTCAACCCCCGCCAGGGCCGTTTCCTCAAGCTGCTGCCGGCAATTCTTCTTTATATGGCTTACCTGACCATCCTGATTTCCGCCCGCAGTGCCCTGGAAAAAGGCAAGATCCCGCCGACGCTGGGCCTGTGGTGGGTGCATGGCATTTTCCTCGCCATCGGCCTGGGGTTGCTCTATTGGGAACCGCTGCGCCTGAAACTGGCCAGTCGCCGCAGCGCGCTGGAGGTGGCCCGTGGTTAAGCTCGATCGCTACATCGGCAGCAGCGTGTTCATCGCGATCCTCGCGGTACTGGGGATCATTCTTGGCCTGGCGACCCTGTTCGCGTTCATCGATGAAATGAGCGACGTCAGCGACACTTACACCTTGATGGATGTCGCGAGCTACGTGCTGTTGACCGCGCCGCGCCGTCTCTACGACATGTTGCCGATGGCGGCACTGATCGGTTGCCTGATCGGCCTGGGCAGCCTGGCCAGCAACAGTGAGCTGACCATCATGCGCGCCGCTGGCGTGTCCATCGGTCGGATCGTCTGGGCGGTGATGAAGCCGATGCTGGTGCTGATGCTGGTGGGCCTGCTGATCGGCGAGTACATCGCCCCGGCGACCGAGAACACCGCGCAGGCCAACCGTTCCCTGGCCCAGGGCGGTGGCGATGCGCAAAGCGCCAAGCATGGCCTGTGGCACCGCCAGGGTGACGAGTTCATCCACATCAACTCGGTCCAGCCCAACGGCGTGCTCTATGGCGTGACCCGGTATCGTTTCGACGACCAGCGGCACATGCTCTCGTCGAGCTTTGCCAAACGCGCCAATTTTGCCGAGGATCACTGGCAATTGACCGATGTCACCACCACGCTCTTCCATGACAAGCGCACCGAGGTGGTCGCTGCCCCGCAAGAGCGCTGGGACGTGTCGATCAGCCCGCAATTGCTCAGCACCGTGGTGATGGCGCCGGAATCCCTGTCGATTACCGGTTTGTGGGGCTATATCCATTACCTGGCGGACCAGGGCCTGAACAATGGCCGCTACTGGCTGGCTTTTTGGGTCAAGGTGTTGCAACCGCTGGTCACCGCCGCCCTGGTATTGATGGCGATTTCCTTCATCTTCGGCCCGCTGCGCTCGGTGACCCTGGGGCAACGGGTGTTTACTGGCGTGCTGGTGGGCTTCACGTTCCGTATTGCCCAGGACCTGCTGGGTCCTTCGAGCCTGGTGTTCGGTTTCTCGCCGCTGTTTGCAGTGCTGGTCCCTGCCGGTATCTGCGCGTTGGCCGGGCTCTGGCTGCTGCGTCGGGCGGGTTGACCCGGATTTCTTGTGGTGAGCGGGCTCTTGTGGCGAGGGAGCTTGCTCCCGCTGGACTGCGCAGCAGTCCCCTACACCCTGCCTGACCTATAGCCGTGGCGGATAAATCGAGGGCCGCTTCGCAGCCCAGCGGGAGCAAGCTCCCTCGCCACAAGAGCTCATCGACAGGCGAACGTGACGCTTGCGCGGTCTATCAGGTACAATTCCCGGCTATTTTTCGGCGGGCCATGCCTGCAGCCTTTTTGAGTGTTGATCCGTGAGTGATTTGAGTCATATCCGCAATTTCTCCATCATCGCCCACATTGACCATGGCAAGTCGACGCTGGCCGATCGCTTCATCCAGATGTGCGGCGGCCTGGCCGAGCGTGAAATGGAAGCCCAGGTCCTGGATTCCATGGACCTCGAGCGTGAGCGCGGGATCACCATCAAGGCCCACAGCGTTACCCTCTATTACAAGGCTCGCGACGGCGTTACCTATCAGCTGAACTTCATCGATACCCCGGGCCACGTCGACTTCACCTATGAAGTCAGCCGGTCGCTGGCGGCCTGTGAAGGTGCGTTGCTGGTGGTCGATGCCGGCCAGGGTGTCGAAGCCCAATCGGTTGCCAACTGCTACACGGCCATCGAGCAGGGCCTGGAAGTCATGCCGGTGCTGAACAAGATCGACCTGCCCCAGGCCGATCCGGACCGGGTGAAGGAAGAAATCGAGAAAATCATCGGCATCGACGCCACCGACGCGGTCACGTGCAGCGCCAAGACCGGCCTGGGCGTGGATGAAGTGCTCGAGCGCCTGGTGACCACCATCCCCGCGCCAACCGGCAATATCGAAGATCCGCTGCAAGCGTTGATCATCGATTCCTGGTTCGACAACTACCTGGGCGTGGTTTCCCTGGTTCGCGTGCGCCATGGCCGCGTGAAGAAGGGCGACAAGATCCTGGTCAAGTCCACCGGCAAGATCCACCTGGTGGACAGCGTCGGTGTATTCAACCCCAAGCACACCGCCACCGTTGACCTGAAGGCCGGTGAAGTGGGCTTCATCATCGCCGGTATCAAGGACATCCACGGGGCGCCGGTCGGCGATACCCTGACCTTGAGCACCACCCCCGACGTCGATGTGCTACCCGGTTTCAAACGTATCCAGCCACAGGTCTATGCCGGCCTGTTCCCGGTCAGCTCCGACGACTTCGAGGATTTCCGCGAAGCCCTGCAAAAGCTGACCCTGAACGACTCGTCCCTGCAGTACACCCCGGAAAGCTCCGACGCCCTGGGCTTCGGCTTCCGTTGCGGGTTCCTGGGCATGCTGCACATGGAAATCATCCAGGAGCGCCTGGAGCGCGAGTACGACCTGGACCTGATCACCACGGCGCCAACCGTAATCTTCGAGCTGCTGCTCAAGAACGGCGAAACCATCTACGTCGACAACCCGTCCAAGCTGCCGGACCTGTCGGCCATCGAAGACATGCGCGAGCCGATCGTGCGGGCGAACATCCTTGTGCCTCAGGAGCACCTGGGCAACGTCATTACCCTGTGCATTGAAAAGCGCGGCGTGCAGCACGACATGTTGTTCCTCGGCTCGCAGGTCCAGGTGACCTACGACCTGCCGATGAACGAAGTGGTGCTGGACTTCTTCGACCGCCTGAAATCCACCAGTCGCGGCTATGCTTCGCTGGACTATCATTTCGATCGCTACCAATCGGCTAATCTGGTGAAACTGGATGTGCTGATCAACGGCGAGAAAGTCGATGCCCTGGCATTGATCGTGCACCGGGACAACGCGCACTACAAAGGTCGTGCGTTGACCGAGAAGATGAAAGAACTGATTCCGCGGCAGATGTTCGACGTGGCAATCCAGGCCGCCATTGGTGGGCAGATTGTGGCGCGTACAACCGTCAAGGCGCTCAGAAAGAACGTATTGGCCAAATGCTACGGTGGCGACGTCAGCCGTAAGCGCAAGCTGTTGGAAAAGCAGAAGGCCGGTAAAAAACGCATGAAGCAGGTCGGCAACGTGGAAATTCCACAGGAAGCCTTCCTTGCGGTGCTCAGGTTGGATAGTTAGGTCCTATGTCGCTAAATTTCCCGCTGTTGCTGGTTATCGCCGTGTTTGTCTGCGGTCTGTTGGCGTTGCTTGATCTGTTGTTCCTGGCGCCCCGGCGTCGGGCGGCCATCGCCTCTTATCAGGGCAGCGTCAGCCAGCCTGATGGCGTGGTGGTCGAAAAGCTCAGCAAGGAACCGCTGCTGGTCGAATACGGCAAGTCGTTCTTTCCGGTGCTGTTCATCGTGCTGGTGCTGCGCTCGTTCCTGGTGGAACCGTTCCAGATCCCGTCCGGCTCGATGAAGCCGACCCTGGACGTGGGCGATTTCATCCTGGTGAACAAGTTCTCCTACGGCATTCGCCTGCCAGTGATCGACAAGAAGGTCATCGAGGTGGGTGACCCGCAACGCGGCGATGTGATGGTGTTCCGCTTCCCGAGCGACCCGAACGTCAACTACATCAAGCGCGTGGTCGGCCTGCCGGGCGACACAATCCGCTACACCGCCGACAAGCGCCTGTTCGTCAATGGCGAATCGGTGGCCGAGCAATTGCTCGGCTCCGAGCCGGGCACGCTGGGCAGTGCCGAGCTCTACCGGGAAAAACTCGGCGAGGCCGAACACCTGATCCGCAAGGAAATGAGCCGTTACCGCGCTACTCCGGACCATACGTGGACCGTGCCGGCGGGGCACTATTTCATGATGGGCGACAACCGCGACAACTCCAACGACAGCCGTTACTGGGATGATCCGAACATTCCCAAGAACCTGCTGGGCATGGTCCCCGACCGGAACATCGTCGGCAAGGCCTTTGCAGTCTGGATGAGCTGGCCGGAACCCAAACTCAGTCACCTGCCGAATTTCTCGCGGGTTGGCCTGATCAAGTAATCACACACGGCGCTGTTGAACACAGCGCCGAATGCATTTCTGGAGCCTGCACAAGGCGCCCGAAGGCATGAAGCCAACGATAGTCAGGACGTTATTTTTGAACACAGCGTTAATTGTCCCAAGCCAACGGTGCCTCGGCGCCGTGGCGGTGGAATCCAGCCACGAACTCAGCGTGGGTAAACCGTGAGCGTTTCTCTTAGCCGTCTCGAGCGTCAGCTCGGCTACACCTTCAAGGATCAGGAGCTGATGCTCCTGGCCCTCACTCACCGCAGTTTTGCCGGGCGCAACAACGAGCGCCTGGAATTCCTCGGTGATGCCATCCTCAACTTTGTGGCCGGCGAGGCGCTGTTCGAGCGCTTCCCGTTGGCTCGCGAAGGCCAGTTGTCGCGTTTGCGCGCACGATTGGTGAAAGGTGAGACCCTGGCCGTACTGGCCCGTGGTTTTGACCTGGGCGATTACCTGCGCCTGGGCTCCGGCGAGTTGAAAAGTGGCGGTTTCCGTCGCGAGTCGATCCTGGCCGATGCCCTGGAAGCGTTGATTGGTGCGATCTACCTGGACGCCGGCATGGAAATGGCGCGCGAACGCGTGCTGGCCTGGCTGACCTCCGAGATCGACAGCCTGACGCTGGTGGACACCAACAAGGATCCGAAGACCCGTTTGCAGGAGTTCCTGCAATCGCGCAGTTGCGAACTACCGCGCTACGAAGTCGTGGATATCCAGGGTGAGCCGCATTGCCGAACCTTCTTCGTCGAATGCGAAGTTGTCTTACTGAATGAAAAAAGCCGGGGTCAGGGTGTGAGTCGTCGTATTGCCGAACAGGTAGCGGCCGCCGCAGCACTGATTGCCCTGGGCGTGGAGAATGGCAATGACTGATACAACTGTGACCCGTTGCGGCTACGTCGCCATCGTTGGCCGGCCGAACGTGGGCAAGTCCACATTGCTGAACCACATCCTCGGGCAGAAGCTGGCGATTACCTCGCGCAAGCCCCAGACCACTCGACACAACATGCTGGGTATCAAGACCGAAGGCGATGTCCAGGCGATCTACGTCGACACCCCGGGCATGCACAAGGGTGGCGAAAAGGCCCTGAACCGCTACATGAACAAGACTGCTTCGGCGGCGTTGAAAGACGTCGACGTAGTGATCTTCGTGGTCGATCGCACCAAGTGGACCGACGAAGACCAGATGGTCCTCGAGCGCGTCCAGTACGTGACGGGCCCGTTGATCGTGGCGCTGAACAAGACCGATCGTATCGAAGACAAGGCTGAGCTGATGCCGCACCTGAGTTGGTTGCAGGAGCAGTTGCCGAACGCCCAGATCATCCCGATTTCTGCCCAGCACGGTCATAACCTCGACGCGCTGGAGCGGGTGATTGCCGAACACTTGCCGGAAAATGATCACTTCTTCCCCGAAGACCAGATCACCGACCGCAGCAGCCGTTTCCTCGCCGCTGAACTGGTGCGCGAGAAAATCATGCGCCAGATGGGCGCCGAGCTGCCGTACCAGATCACCGTCGAGATCGAAGAGTTCAAGCAACAGGGCAAGACCCTGCATATCCATGCGTTGATTCTCGTCGAGCGTGACGGCCAGAAGAAAATCATCATTGGCGACAAGGGCGAGCGCATCAAGCGCATCGGCACCGAGGCGCGCAAGGACATGGAGCTGCTGTTCGACTCCAAGATCATGCTCAACCTGTGGGTCAAGGTGAAGGGCGGCTGGTCCGATGATGAGCGGGCGCTGCGTTCGCTGGGTTACGGCGACCTGTAATCCGTCCGGCGGTACACCACGGACCTTGTGGGAGCGGGCTTGCTCGCGAATGCGTCCTGTCAGTTGGCATCATTGTTAACTGACACACCGCATTCGCGAGCAAGCCCGCTCCCACATTGGTTTTGGGTCGTTTATCAAATTGTGCTCCGTCAGCGAGACTTCATTCCCATGCCCCCAACCCAACCCCTCGCCCAATCCGCCTACGTCCTCCACAGCCGCGCCTACCGCGAAAGCAGTGCCTTGGTGGATTTCCTCACGCCCCAAGGGCGGCTGCGGGCGGTGTTGCGGGCGGCGCGGGGCAAGGCCGGGACGCTGGCGCGGCCGTTCGTGCCGCTGGAAGTGGAGTTTCGCGGGCGGGGTGAGCTGAAGAACGTCGGTCGCATGGAAAGCAACGGCGTTGCAGCGTGGCTCAATGGCGAGGCACTTTTCAGTGGTTTATACCTCAATGAACTGCTGATCCGCCTGCTGCCCGCCGAGGACCCCCATCCTGCGGTCTTCGATCATTACGCCGCCACATTGCTGGCCCTGGCCGAAGGCCGTCCACTGGAGCCGCTGCTGCGCTCGTTCGAATGGCGGCTGCTGGATGACTTGGGTTATGGCTTCGCCCTCGACACGGACCTGCACGGCGAGCCCATCGCCGTCGACGGCCTGTACCGCTTGCAAGTGGATGCCGGCCTGGAGCAGGTCTACCTGTTGCAACCCGGGCTGTTCAACGGCGCAGAGCTGCTGGCCATGGCCGAGGCAGACTGGACTGCGCCGGGCGCGCTGTCGGCGGCCAAGCGCCTGATGCGCCAAGCCCTGGCGGTTCACCTGGGCGGCAAGCCGCTGGTCAGTCGCGAGCTGTTTCGCAAGCCCTGATCAACCCGTATGCTGTGGGCCGACTATTTGCTTATTCAGGAGCCTTTTCGTGAGCACCAGCAATCGCATTCTTCTCGGCGTGAACATCGACCATGTCGCCACGCTGCGCCAGGCCCGCGGTACGCGCTACCCGGACCCGGTCAAGGCCGCACTGGACGCCGAAGAGGCGGGCGCCGACGGCATCACCGTGCACCTGCGTGAAGACCGCCGCCATATCCAGGAGCGCGACGTGCTGCTGCTCAAGGACGTGCTGCAAACCCGCATGAACTTTGAAATGGGCGTAACCGAAGAAATGATGGCGTTCGCCGAGCGCATCCGTCCGGCGCACATCTGCCTGGTGCCGGAGACGCGCCAGGAGCTGACCACCGAAGGCGGCCTGGATGTGGCGGGGCAAGAGTCGCGGATCAGCTTGGCGGTGGAACGGCTGGCGAAGCTCGGCGCTGAAGTGTCGCTGTTCATCGATGCCGATGAGCGGCAGATCGAAGCGGCCAAGCGCGTCGGCGCCCCGGCCATCGAATTGCATACCGGTCGTTATGCCGATGCCGACACGCCCACCGATGTGGCCGACGAGCTGCAACGAGTCGCTGATGGGGTCAGCTTCGGCCTGGCCCAAGGTCTGATCGTCAACGCCGGCCATGGCCTGCACTACCACAACGTCGAAGCCGTCGCGGCGATCAAAGGCATCAACGAACTGAACATCGGCCACGCGCTGGTGGCCCATGCGTTGTTTGTCGGGTTCAAGTCGGCTGTGTCGGAAATGAAAGCGCTGATCCTGGCTGCCGCGAAGTCCTGACCGCAGCCACAAGACCCAATGTGGCTGCTCAATTAAGGCTTGCCTGATTCATTGTGGCGAGGGAGCTTGCTCCCGCTGGGCTGCGCAGCAGCCCCGTGGATTTGTCAGACACACCGGGTTGTCAGGGAGTTATTAGGGCCGCTTCGCGCCCCAGCGGGAGCAAGCTCCCTCGCCACGGGATCATCACAGCATCAGGATGGTGCACGGCTGTCAGAGCTGCGGGCTTTCCTGGTTTGGCTTGCTCTTGTCCACACCTGGCACATGCAAGTTGCCCTCGGCCACTTGGTTGCCTTCGAGCTGTGGCTGTGTGACCCAGGTCAGGATGTCGTAGTAGCGGCGGATGTTCGCCACGAAATGCACCGGCTCGCCGCCCCGGGCGTAGCCGTAGCGGGTCTTGCTGTACCACTGTTTCTGGGACAGGCGTGGCAGGATCTTTTTAACATCCAGCCATTTGTTCGGGTTCAACCCTTCCTTGGCCGCCAGCTTGCGTGCGTCATCCAAGTGGCCGCTGCCCACGTTATAGGCGGCGAGGGCGAACCAGGTGCGGTCCGGCTCCTCGATGCTCTCGTCCAGTTGGTCCTTCATGTAGGCCAGGTACTTGGCACCACCCATGATGCTCTGCTTCGGATCCAGGCGGTTGGACACGCCCATCGCCTGGGCCGTGTTCTGGGTCAGCATCATCAGGCCGCGCACGCCGGTCTTGGAAGTGACCGCCGGTTGCCACAGCGATTCCTGGTAACCGATGGCCGCCAGCAGGCGCCAATCGACTTTCTCTTGCTTGGCGTAGGCCTTGAAGTGTTGCTCGTATTTGGGCAGCCGTTGCTGCAGATGCTGGGCGAAGGTGGTAGCGCCCATGTAGCCGAGGACATCGACATGCCCGTAATAACGATCCTTGAGGCGTTGCAGCGTGCCGTTCTTCTGCACCTTGTCCAGGTAGCTGTTGATTTCGTTGAGCAGGCTGTTGTCTTCGCCAGGCGCCACCGCCCAGCTCTGGCTGCGGGCGTCACCAAGGTCGAAGGCGACGCGAACGTTGGGGAAGTACACCTGGTTCATCGCTACTTCGTTGGAATCCACCAGGGTCAGGTCGATCTGGCCTTCATCGACCATGCGCAGCAGGTCGACCACTTCAACGGCGTCGGATTCTTCGTATTCGATCCCCGGATATTGCTGTTTCAGCTGTGCCAGCTGCTCGGCGTGGGAACTGCCCTTGAGCACCATGATCTTCTTGCCGGCCAGGGCCGCCGCGTCGGTGGGGCGTGACTGGCCGTTGCGGTAGATGATCTGCGGGGTGACTTCCAGGTATGGGTGGGAAAACCGCACCTGTTTCTTGCGCTGTTCGCTGCTGACCAGGCCGGCGGCCGCCAGTACCGGGCCGTTGGGCTTGCCGACCTGGTTGAACAGATCGTCGAGGTTGTCGGCGGTCTCGATCTTCAGCTCCACCCCCAAATCATCGGCGAAACGCTTCACCAGCTCGTATTCGAAGCCGGTTTCACCGTTGCGATCCTCAAAGTAGGTGGCAGGGCTGTTTCGGGTAACCACCCGCAGCACGCCATCCTCCTTTACGCGCTCCAGTGTGTTGGGTTTCTCAACACAACCACTGAGCACCAGGAAGAGTCCGGTAGCGATCAGCCACTTGGCATATCGCGGACGCAAAGCCGTTGGGGAAAACATCTGCGCAGTATACGCAAACGGCCCCTGCCGCCATATCTCGACAGCAAAAGGCCAGTCTGCTAGCGGTTGCAAAACATGTCCGCAACTCAGGCCGGCCGGGGGGCACCGGCCCTCGGCTCGCTGAAAAATATCTCTGGGCGAGCCTCGAAATGGCGCTCCGATAAAGCCGTTCGGGCAAAGACCGACATTCGGCCAGTACCCCGCGTGCCGTTTCGGGTGCCGTTGCCAACGGTTTAGGCTAGAATGCACGGCCTCAAAGCACACCCCCTTCCCGAGGCTGTCCCGAAGATGTTGATCCTGCGCGGCGCTCCTGCCCTTTCTGCCTTTCGCCACAGCAAACTCCTTGAGCAACTGAGCCAGAAGGTTCCGGCTGTCAGCGGCTTGTATGCTGAATTCGCTCACTTCGCCGAAGTCACCGGCGGGTTGACCGGCGACGAACAGCAGGTGCTCGCGCGCCTTCTGAAGTACGGTCCCAGTGTTCCCGTCCAGGAACCGACCGGTCGTCTGTTCCTGGTGCTGCCACGGTTCGGCACCATTTCGCCATGGTCGAGCAAGGCCAGCGACATCGCCCGCAACTGCGGTCTGGCGAAGATCCAGCGCCTGGAGCGCGGCATTGCCTTTTATGTGGCGGGTGAATTCAGCGAGGCCCAAGCCCAGCTGATCGCCGACGGCCTGCATGACCGCATGACCCAGGTCGTACTGAGTAACCTGGAGCAGGCGTCCGGCCTGTTCAGCCATGCCGAACCCAAGCCGCTGACCGCCATCGACGTGCTCGGCGGTGGTCGCGCCGCGCTGGAAAAAGCCAACGCCGAACTGGGCCTGGCCCTGGCCGAAGACGAGATCGATTACCTGGTCAGCGCCTTCCAGGGCTTGAAGCGCAACCCGCACGACATCGAACTGATGATGTTCGCCCAGGCCAACTCCGAGCACTGCCGCCACAAGATCTTCAACGCCAGTTGGGACATTGACGGCCAGAGCCAGGAAAAAAGCCTGTTCGGCATGATCAAGAACACCTACCAGATGCACAACGAAGGTGTGCTCTCGGCCTACAAGGACAACGCCGCGGTCATCGTCGGCAACGTCGCTGGTCGTTTCTACCCGAACCCTGAGACCCGCCAGTACGGTGCGGTCCAGGAGCCGGTGCACATTCTCATGAAGGTCGAGACCCACAACCACCCGACCGCGATTGCCCCGTTTCCCGGCGCGTCCACCGGTTCCGGTGGCGAGATCCGCGACGAAGGCGCCACCGGGCGCGGTGCCAAGCCCAAGGCTGGCCTGACCGGTTTCACTGTGTCGAACCTGCAGATCCCGGGCTTCGAACAGCCGTGGGAAAAGCCCTACGGCAAGCCTGAGCGCATCGTCAACGCCCTGGACATCATGATCGAAGGCCCCCTGGGTGGCGCGGCGTTCAACAACGAATTCGGCCGTCCGGCCCTGACCGGTTACTTCCGTACCTTCGAACAGTCCATCACCACGCCTCGTGGCGAAGAAGTTCGCGGTTACCACAAGCCGATCATGCTCGCCGGCGGCATGGGCAACATCCGCGCCGACCACGTGCAGAAAGGCGAGATCCTGGTTGGTTCCAAGCTGATCGTCCTCGGTGGCCCGGCCATGCTGATCGGCCTGGGCGGCGGCGCCGCTTCCTCCATGGCCACCGGCACCAGCTCGGCGGACCTGGACTTCGCTTCGGTCCAGCGGGAAAACCCGGAAATGGAACGCCGTTGCCAGGAAGTCATCGATCGTTGCTGGCAGTTGGGCGAGCACAACCCCATCAGCTTTATCCACGACGTCGGCGCGGGCGGCCTGTCCAACGCCTTCCCGGAACTGGTCAACGACGGTGGCCGTGGTGGCCGCTTCGAACTGCGCAACATTCCGAACGACGAGCCGGGCATGGCCCCGCACGAAATCTGGAGCAACGAATCCCAGGAGCGTTACGTCCTGGCGGTCGGCCCGGCCGATTTCGATCGTTTCAAGGCCATCTGTGAACGTGAGCGCTGCCCGTTCGCCGTGGTCGGCGAAGCCACCGCCGAGCCGCAACTGACTGTCACCGACAGTCACTTCGGCAACAGCCCGGTGGACATGCCGCTGGAAGTGCTGCTGGGCAAGGCCCCACGCATGCACCGTTCGGCCGTTCGCGAAGCCGAGCTGGGCGACGATTTCGATCCGTCCACCCTCGACGTTGCCGAATCCATCGAGCGCGTCCTGCACCACCCGGCCGTGGCCAGCAAAAGTTTCCTGATCACCATCGGCGACCGCACCATCACCGGCCTCGTGGCCCGTGACCAGATGGTTGGCCCGTGGCAGGTGCCGGTGGCTGACGTGGCCGTGACCGCTACCAGCTTCGACGTCTACACCGGCGAAGCCATGGCCATGGGCGAACGCACGCCGCTGGCGCTGCTGGACGCCCCGGCGTCGGGCCGCATGGCGATTGGCGAGACCCTGACCAACATCGCGGCCTCGCGCATCGGCAAGATTTCCGACATCAAGCTGTCGGCCAACTGGATGTCCGCCGCCGGCCACCCGGGTGAAGACGCCCGCTTGTACGACACCGTCAAGGCCGTCGGCATGGAGCTGTGCCCGGAGCTGGGCATCACCATTCCGGTGGGCAAGGACTCCATGTCCATGGCCACGCGCTGGAACGACGAAGGCGTGGACAAGAGCGTGACCTCGCCGCTGTCGCTGATCGTGACCGGTTTCGCACCGGTTACCGATATCCGCCAGACCCTGACCCCGCAATTGCGCATGGACAAGGGCACCACCGACCTGATCCTGATCGACCTGGGCCGTGGCCAGAACCGCATGGGCGCCTCGATCCTGGCCCAGGTGCACGGCAAGCTTGGCTCGCAAGCGCCGGATGTCGATGATGCCGAAGACCTGAAAGCCTTCTTCGCTGTGATCCAGGGCCTCAACGCCGACGGTCATTTGCTGGCCTACCATGACCGTTCCGATGGCGGCTTGCTGACCACCGTGGTGGAAATGGCCTTTGCCGGCCACTGCGGCTTGAACCTGACCCTGGACAGCGTCGCCGAATCCGCCGCCGAGATCCCGGCCATCCTGTTCAACGAAGAACTGGGTGCGGTGATCCAGGTGCGCCAGGACGCCACCCCGGACATCCTCGCCCAGTTCAGCGCGGCCGGCCTGGCCGATTGCGTCTCGGTGATCGGCCAGCCGATCAACAACGCCCACATCAACATCACCTTCAACGGCGACACCGTCTTCGAAGGCCAGCGCCGCCTGTTGCAGCGCCAGTGGGCCGAAACCAGCTACCAGATCCAGCGCCTGCGTGACAACGCCGACTGCGCCGAGCAAGAGTTCGACGCGCTGCTGGAAGAAGACAACCCGGGCCTGAGCGCCAAGCTCAGCTACGACGTCAACCACGACGTGGCCGCGCCGTACATCAAGAAAGGCATTCGCCCACAAGTGGCGGTCCTGCGCGAGCAGGGCGTCAACGGCCAAGTGGAAATGGCGGCAGCGTTCGACCGCGCCGGCTTCAACGCGATCGACGTGCACATGAGCGACATCCTGGCTGGCCGTGTCGACCTGAACGACTTCAAGGGCATGGTCGCCTGTGGCGGCTTCTCCTACGGCGACGTATTGGGTGCCGGTGAAGGCTGGGCCAAGTCGGCCCTGTTCAACAGCCGCGCTCGCGATGCGTTCCAGGGTTTCTTCGAACGTACCGACAGCTTCACCCTCGGTGTGTGCAACGGTTGCCAGATGATGTCCAACCTGCACGAGCTGATCCCGGGCAGCGAGTTCTGGCCGCACTTCGTGCGTAACCGTTCCGAGCAGTTCGAAGCCCGCGTGGCAATGGTCCAGGTCCAGGAGTCGAATTCGATCTTCCTGCAGGGCATGGCCGGTTCGCGCATGCCGATCGCCATCGCCCACGGCGAAGGCCATGCGGAATTCGAAAGCGAGGAAGCCTTGCTCGAAGCCGACCTGTCCGGTTGCGTGTCGCTGCGTTTCGTCGACAACCACGGCAAGGTCACTGAAAACTACCCGGCCAACCCGAACGGCTCGCCGCGCGGGATCACTGGCCTGACCAGCCGCGACGGCCGCGTCACGATCATGATGCCGCACCCGGAGCGAGTGTTCCGCGCGGTGCAGAACTCGTGGCGTTCGGACGACTGGAACGAGGACGCGCCATGGATGCGCATGTTCCGCAACGCGCGCGTCTGGGTGAACTAAGACGGTGTACAAGCTCTGCTTCTTCGTCCCGGCCAGCCACCTGGACGTGGTCAAAAACGCCGTATTCGCTGCTGGTGGCGGGCGAATCGGCGACTACGACCACTGCGCCTGGCAAGTGCTCGGCCTTGGCCAGTTTCGCCCATTGGACGGCAGCCAGCCATTCATTGGCGAGGCGGGGCAGGTCGAACAGGTCGAGGAGTGGAAAGTGGAGCTTGTCGTCGCCGATGAGCTGATTCGTGGGGCGGTGCAAGCGCTGAAACAGAGCCATCCCTACGAGACACCGGCGTATGAAATCTGGCGGCTCGAGGACTTCTGATTCCCGGCCCGCTGAAATGAAAAACCCGCTGATAGCGGGTTTTTTATTGGGCGCGATTTGAAGCCAATCCACCGATGCACACGAAACCCCGTGGCGAGGGAGCTTGCTCCTGCTGGGCTGCGCAGCAGCCCCAATCACTCTGGCAACTCGGTGTGTCTGGCAGATCCAGGGGGGGCGCTTCGCGCCCCAGCGGGAGCAAGCTCCCTCGCCACCGGGGGGCTGTGTTCTTCCAGAGAGTGGTGTGGATCACAGGTTGAACAACACAAATCGTCTGTGGGAG
Source organism: Pseudomonas sp. Q12-87 (assembly GCF_001269755.1). Classification (NCBI taxonomy): domain Bacteria; kingdom Pseudomonadati; phylum Pseudomonadota; class Gammaproteobacteria; order Pseudomonadales; family Pseudomonadaceae; genus Pseudomonas; species Pseudomonas sp. Q12-87. Next base: position 188,042 of record NZ_LHVI01000008.1, read on the forward strand.
CTTGCTCGCGATAGCGATTCACCGGTGTACACAGAACCCCGTGGCGAGGGAGCTTGCTCCCGCTGGGCTGCGCAGCAGCCCCAATCACACTCTGGCAACTCGGTGTGTCTGGCAGATCCAGGGGGGCGCTTCGCGCCCCAGCGGGAGCAAGCTCCCTCGCCACGGGGGACTGTGTTTTTCCAGAGAGTGGTGTGGATCACA
>NZ_LHVI01000009.1:0-8514 GCF_001269755.1 Pseudomonas sp. Q12-87
TCGCGCCCCAGCGGGAGCAAGCTCCCTCGCCACGGGGGACTGTGTTTTTCCAGAGAGTGGTGTGGATCACAGGTTGAACAACACAAATCATCTGTAGGGAGCTTGCTCGCGATAGCGATTCACCCGTGTACACAGAACCCCGTGGCGAGGGAGCTTGCTCCCGCTGCGCAGCAGCCCCAATCACACTCTGGTAACTCGGTGTGTCTGGCAGATCCAGGGGGGGGGCTTCGCGCCCCAGCGGGAGCAAGCTCTCTCGCCACCGGGGGGCTGTGTTCTTCCAGAGAGTGGTGTGGATCACAGGTTGAACAACATAAATCATCTGTGGGAGCTTGCTCGCGATAGCGATTCACCTGTGTACACAGAACCCCGTGGCGAGGGAGCTTGCTCCCGCTGGGCTGCGCAGCAGCCCCAATCACTCTGGCAACTCGGTGTGTCTGGCAGATCCAGGGGGGGCGCTTCGCGCCCCAGCGGGAGCAAGCTCCCTCGACACCGGGGGACTGTGTTTTTCCGGGGAGTGGTGTGGATCACAGGTTGAACAACATAAATCATCTGTGGGAGCTTGCTCGCGATAGCGATTCACCGGTGTACACAGAACCCCGTGGCGAGGGAGCTTGCTCCCGCTGGGCTGCGCAGCAGCCCCAATCACACTCTGGCAACTCGGTGTGTCTGGCAGATCCAGGGGGGCGCTTCGCGCCCCAGCGGGAGCAAGCTCCCTCGCCACAGAGATTGGGGTCTAGGCTTTTACATCCGTCCTATGGCTCAGCACTGCCTCTTCCAACGCCTGCCACAACCCCGGTGCTTTCTCCCCCAGCAGCAGGTGCCAGACGCCACCGTCCAGCGGGCTCACCCCTTGGCAGCCCAAGGCCTTTAACTGGCCTTCGGACAACCCTTTGCCATCGGCCAGTCGCACCCGCAAACGGCTCATTGCCACGCATTCGACTTGCAACACATTGCTACCGCCGCCCAAGGCATCCAGCCATTGTTGCGCTTCGGTCCCGGACACGGCGGTTGCTGTGGTCGGTTCAACCACAGCGGCCGCAGGCCCAGCGGCAGGGTGGTCGGAGGAAGGCAGTGCCAGGCGAATTTCATCGGCGATGCTATCGGCCATCGGTCCCACCACCACCTGCAAGCTCCCGCCATTGCCGGGGCGCACCACGGCCATGGCGCCCAGGGCCTTGAGTTGTGCGTCGGACACCTTGTTGCGATCCACCATGTCCAGGCGCAGACGGGTCGTACAGGCACCAACCGTGATCAGATTGTCGGCACCGCCAAGTGCTTCGATGTAGGCCCCGGCCCGCTGGTTCTGCGCGATGGCCGGTTTGTCCCCGGCCGGAATATCTTCGCGGCCGGGGGTTTTCAGGTCGAAGCGGCGGATGCAGAAATCGAACACCGTGTAATAGATCACGGCATAGACCAGCCCCACCGGCACCACCAGCCAGCCGTTATTCGACTTGCCCCAACCGAGCACCATGTCGATAAAACCGCCGGAGAAGGTAAAGCCCAGGCGGATGTTCAGCAGGTCGGTAATCGCCATCGACAGCCCGGTGAGCAAGGCATGCAACAGGAACAGCAGCGGCGCGAGGAACATGAAGGCGAATTCGATCGGTTCGGTAACGCCGGTGAGGAACGACGTCAGCGCCATGGACAGCAAGATCCCGCCCATGACCTTGCGCCGCTGGGGCAGCGCATTGCGGTACATCGCCAGGCACGCGGCGGGCAGGCCGAAAAGCATCACCGGAAACATGCCCGTCATGAACTGGCCGCCGTTGGGGTCGCCGGCGAAGTAGCGGGTCAGGTCGCCGGTAACCACCGCGCCGGTGTGCGGGTCGGTGAAGCTGCCGAAGATGAACCACGCCATATTGTTGAGGATGTGGTGCAGGCCCGTGACGATCAACAGGCGGTTGAACACCCCGAACACGAAGGCACCGAAACTGCCGCTTTCCATCAGCAGGGCGCCGAAGTCGTTGATGCCCTGTTGGATCGGCGGCCAGATCAGGCCGAACACCACGCCCAGGCCCACGGCACTGAAACCGGTGACAATCGGCACGAAGCGCCGCCCGCCGAAGAACGCCAGGTATTCCGGCAATTTGATGTCCTTGAAGCGGTTGTACAGTGCACCAGCCATCAGACCGCTGATGATCCCGGCAAGCATGCCCATGTTGATGCTCGCATCGAGCACCTTCAGGGTGGCGATCATCACCAGGTAACCGATGGCCCCGGCCAGCCCCGCCGTACCGTTGTTGTCCCGGGCGAAGCCCACGGCGATGCCGATGGCGAAGATCATCGCCAGGTTGGCGAAGATCGCCTGCCCGGCATCATGGATGATGGCGATGTTCAACAGATCGGTGTCGCCCAGGCGCAGCAGCAGGCCGGCAATCGGCAGGATCGCGATGGGCAACATCAGCGCCCGGCCTAGGCGTTGCAGTCCTTCGATGAAGTGCTGGTACATGGCGTCTCTCCCTTTATTGTTCTTCGACGAGGCTTAGCCCAAGGGCCAATGTTGATGGCAGGCGCGCCTCACGGCATCGGCACTGCCCAGGTTCAGCAATTCGGCGCTGAGGCGAGCGCACTGGACGGCGTCTAGATGGCGCACGCGATCCTTGATCTCACCGATCTGCGGCGGGCTGACCGACAGTTCCCGCACACCCAGCCCGATCAGCACCGGCGTCGCCAGGGGATCGGAAGCCAAGGCGCCGCACACCCCAACCCAGCGGCCGTGTTTCGCCGCGCCGGCGCAGGTCTGGGCGATCAGCCGCAGCAACGCCGGGTGCAGGGCATCGACCCGGGCGGCGAGGCCGGCGTGGTCGCGGTCCATGGCCAGGGTGTATTGGGAAAGGTCGTTGGTGCCGATGGACAGGAAGTCCGCCTGCTCAGCCAGTTGTTCGGCCAGCAACGCAGCGGCCGGCACCTCGATCATCACCCCCAGTTGCGGACGTTCGTTCACGCCCATTTCGGTGGCGAGGGCTTCGAGGCGCTGGCGGATGTGTAGCAGTTCATCGACTTCGGTCACCATCGGCAACAGGATCCGGCACCGGTTCAGCGGGCGGGTTTGCAGCAAGGCCCGCAGTTGCTGATCCAAAAGTTGCGGCTGCACCTGCGCCAGGCGAATGCCCCGCAAGCCCAGCACCGGATTGGCCTCGGTCGGCAGTGGCAGGTAGGCCAGTTGCTTGTCGCCACCCACATCGATGGTGCGGATGATCACCGGCTTGTCGCCCATGGCATCGAGCACGGCTTGATAGGCCTGGCGTTGTTCCGCTTGGTCCGGCGCGGTGTGACGGTCGACGAATAGAAACTCAGTGCGCAACAAGCCTACGCCGTCGGCACCGTTTGCCAAGGCCTGGGCCGCATCGACACTGGACGCGACGTTGGCCGCCACGTCCACGGTGATGCCGTCACGGGTTTGCGCCGGTGTGTGGGCGAGGGCGTGTTGTTCGGCGCGTCGGGCCGTGCGCTGGGCTTGTTCGTGACGCACCTGGGTCAGGCGCTCGGCACTCGGCGCCAGTTCGAGGCGGCCACCGTCGGCGTCCAGCACCACCGAGGTGCCCGGTTCGCGGCCAAGCAAATCGTCACCCAGGGCCACCAGGCACGGCAGGCCCTTGCCTCGGGCCAGGATCGCCACGTGAGAGGTGGCGCCTCCCTCGGCCATGCACACGCCGGCCACGCCTTGGGCACTGAGTTGCAGCAGATCCGATGGGGTCAGTTCCTGGGCGGCGACAATGGCGCCCGGCGGCACGTCGAATTGCCAGGCCTCACCCAGCAGCGCCCGCAGGACCCGTTGGCGCAGATCGCGCAAGTCATTGGCGCGCTCGGCCAGCAGCGTGTTGCCCAGTTGCTGCAACACTTGGCACTGAGCATCGATGGAACGGCTCCAGGCGTGCGTCGCGGCGCTGCCCTGCTCGATGAAAACTCGGGCGGCATCCAACAGCAGCGGATCCTCCAGCAGCGCCAGATGTGCGCTGAAGATTGCTTCTTCATCGCGATGGCGTCGGGCCCTGGCGTCGTCCAGCGTGAGGCGGATCTCTTGGCTGACATGCTCCAGGGCATTGCTCAGGCGCCGGCGCTGGTCTTCGATATCGTGGCCGCCGGGGTCAGGCGGCAGTTGGATGCCCTTCAACCGAACCAGCGGGCCGGTTGCCAGGCCAGGGGCGGCGCACACGCCGTGCAGCACGCCGTCTTCAGCGGCTCTACGGTGCGGGTTGGTAGGCGGCGCCACGGCCTGGGTTTCTTCCGCCAGGGCTGTGGACAAGGTTGCCAGCAAGGCTTGCAGCGCCGCCTCGGCATCGCTGCCACGACTGCTGACGTGTACTTCGGCGTGCTCGGTGACGGCCAGGCCCATCATCCCCATCACGCTGTCGCAAGACGCCGACTTGCCGCCGAAATGCAGGTGCGAGCGGCTCTTGAAGCCCTGGGCGGTCTGGCGAATCAGCGCCGCCGGCCGGGCGTGCAGGCCGCCGCGATGGGCGATGCGGACCTGGCCGAACACTTCGAGGCTGACGTCCTGCTCTTGATCCTGCGTCCGGTTCGACGTCTTGGCGAGGATGTGCAGCAGCGGCTCGCCGACTTTCACCGCTTTTAGCGTGATGGGCCGCGCCTGGAAATGCTCGCCGTTGGTGATCACTAGCAAGCTGACCAGGCTCTTGCAGCGCTGCGCCACCTTGTCCAGGTCGTAGCGCAACAGCGGCTGGCCGTGGCTGACCCGCGCGCCTTCCTTGACCAGCATGGAAAAGCCGTCGCCCTGCAACTCGACGGTGTCCAGGCCCAGGTGCAGCAGCAGTTCGGCGCCATTGTCGGCCCGCAGGGTCACCGCGTGGCCAGTGCGGGCGACGTGAATCACTTCGCCGGCGCAGGGCGCATAAAGCGTGTCGTTCAGCGGGTCGATGGCAATCCCGTCGCCCATGGCACCGCTGGCGAACACCGCGTCCGGAACATTGGCGAGGGTGAGCACCGGGCCGCTGAGCGGGGCGCTGAGGGTCAGCTCTTTATTGTTGTTGGGCATGGGCTCGCTCTCTTCAAACGCTTATCTAAAAATCAGCAGGTCAGTGCGTACGCGTGACCTTGCTCAAGTGCCGCGGCTGGTCGGGGTCCAGGCCTCTGGCCACGGCCAGGCTGGCGGCCATGCCGTAAAAGCTCTGGATCGCCAGGATCGGGTCCAGGGCCGGGTGCTCAGCGCGGGTCAGGGTCAGGTCGCGTTCGGCGATGTCATCGGGCGCCGCCAACAGCACACGGGCGCCGCGCTGGCGCATGTCCGCGGCCAGGCTCAACACGCCGGCCTGTTCGGCACCGCGCGGAGCGAAGACCAGCAGCGGGTAGTTTTCATCGATCAGCGCCATCGGCCCATGGCGAACCTCGGCGCTGCTGAAGGCTTCGGCCTGGATCGCCGAGGTTTCCTTGAACTTGAGCGCTGCTTCCTGGGCGATGGCGAACCCGGCGCCCCGGCCGATCACCATCAATCGCTGACAGTCGCGCAGGGCTTCGACGGCGGTGTGCCAATCCTGGCGGGCGGCCGCGCGCAAGCCGTCGGGCAGGGCATCGCCGGCCTCCAGCAGTTCGGCGTCGTCTTTCCAGTGGGCCACCAACCGCGCACTGGCGCTGAGGGTGGCGATAAAACTCTTGGTGGCGGCGACGCTGCTTTCGACGCCGGCACACAGTGGCACGCTGAATTCACACGCCGCTTCCAAGGGCGAATCGGTGGCGTTGACCAGGGCCACGCTCAAGGCACCGCGTTTGCGCAACAGGCGCAGGCTGTTCACCAGGTCCGGGCTTTGTCCCGATTGGGAAAACCCGAACGCCACCTGGCCGCTGACTTTCAGCGGCGCCTGTTGCATGGTCACCACCGACATCGGCAACGAGGCCACCGGCAAGCCGAGTTGCTGCATGGTCAGGTAAGCGAAGTAGCTGGCGGCGTGGTCGGAACTGCCGCGGGCGACGGTCATCGCCACTTGCGGCGGCTGACGGCGCAGGCGTCCCGCAATCTCCAGCAAGGCCGGGTCCAACTGTTGCAACTGGCGTTCGACGGCTTCGAACGAGGCCAGCGCCTCCTCAAGCATTTTGGAAGTCAAATGGCTTCTCCTTCGACCATCACGTCGGTCAGGGTCAGGGAACGGTCAAGGCGCACGCAGTCGGCCCAGGCACCCGGTTGCAAGCGACCGCGTTCGGGCAGGCCGAGGTAGTCGGCGGGGAATTGCGACAGGCGCTGGGACGCTTCGGCGATGGGCAGGCCGATTTTCACCAGGTTGCGCAGGGCCTGGTCCATCGTCAGGGTGCTGCCGGCCAATGTGCCATCGGCCAGCCGTACACCGCCCAGGCACTTGGTCACGGTGTGGCTGCCCAGCTTGTATTCACCATCCGGCATGCCGGCGGCGGCGGTGGAGTCGGTGACGCAATACAGGCACGGGATCGAACGCAGCGCCACGCGCATGGCGCCGGGGTGTACGTGCAGCAGATCCGGAATCAACTCGGCATATTGGGCATGGGCCAGCGCCGCGCCGACGATGCCAGGTTCGCGGTGATGTAGCGGGCTCATGGCGTTATACAGGTGGGTGAAACTGGTCGCACCGGCCGCCAGTGCCGCGACGCCTTCTTCGTAGCTGCCCAGGGTGTGGCCGATCTGCATGCGCACGCCGCGAGCGCTGAGGGCACGGATCAAGGCATCGTGGCCGGCGATCTCCGGGGCGATGGTAATCACCCGGATCGGCGCCAGGGCCAGATAAGCTTCCACCTCGGCCATCAGCGCGGTGTGGGCGAAATTCGGTTGTGCACCAAGCTTGCCGGGATTGATGTAGGGGCCTTCCAAGTGCACGCCCAAGACCCGGGCGCTGCCGCTCGGGCGCTGTTCACAGAATTCGCCGAGGGATTGGAGCACCTGGGTGATCTCTTCGCTGGGCGCGGTCATGGTGGTGGCCAGCAGCGAAGTCGTGCCGAAACGCACGTGGGTGCGGGCGATGGTTTCAAACGCCGCGGCGCCTTGCATGATGTCCTTGCCGCCACCGCCGTGCACATGCAGGTCGATGAAGCCGGGCAGCAGGTAGGGCAGGTCATTGCTGGATGGATCGCAGGGTTGGCCTTCGACGGACACGACCCTGCCGTGCTCATGTAGCAGGCGGCCGCGAACCCAGCCATTGGCGGTGAGGATGTTGTCTTCGGACATGAAGGATTCTCTGGTCGTCTAGCGCCGCAGCTCTGCGACAAAGTCGTAGTAGTCGTTGCGGCAATAGGTGTCGGTGACTTCGATGGGGGTGTTGTCTTCCAGGTAGCCGACCCGGGTCATCAGCAACATCGCGGTACCGGGGGCGATGCCCACCAGGGCGGCGAACTCATCCGAGGCGTTGATCGCCTGGATGTGTTGCAGGGCGCGCACCACGGGCTTGCCGATGCTGTCGAGAAATTCGTAGAGCGAATCGCCAATCGCTTGCGGCTTGGGAATGATCGAAGCGGGCAGGGTGCTCATTTCGATCGCCATGACCGTGTCGTCGGCTTTGCGCAGGCGCTTGAGCCGCGCGACTTTGTCGGTGGGCGACAGGCCCAGGCGGATCAATTCTTCGTGGGTCGGCGGGGTGATGTCCCGCTCCAGCCATTGGGACCCGGGCACAAAGCCCTTGAGCCGCAGCATCTCGCTGAAGCCGCTGAGGCGGGACAGCGGTTGTTCCAGGCGCGGGGTGATGAACGTGCCCGAACCCTGGTTGCGGCGGATCAGCCCTTGGTCGAACAACACCTCCAAGGCTTTGCGCGCGGTAACCCGGGAAATGCCCAGTTGCTCGCTCAAACTGCGCTCGGACGGCATCGCCTGCTCGGCTTTCCACTGGCCAGCATGAATCGCCGTCTCCAGGTTGCGCGCCAATTGCAGGTACAGCGGCGTGGGTTGGGTGTCGTCGGGGCGCAGGGCCAGGATATCGTTCATGTGGGTGTCCGATGCGGTTGTTGAGTTGTTGTCGCCCGGTAAGTGGGGTGGAAGCTAATACCACTTGAATACCATGTCAACGCTGCTTGGCCTGGGTTTAGACGGTTTTTTGGAGGGTTTCGGTGGGGTGGGATTAAAGTGGTATTAGAGGGCGTCGATTCGAAGGCAAAGAGTGCCGCCTGTGATGATGGTTGTCGAATGAACTGGTATTCATCCGTAGGCAATTTCTGACGGCGCGCTTTTTTGAAATTATTTTTCGATGCCGACCGGCGGTCACCCGAGACGGGGACTAATGGGTCTTTGTGGCGAGGGAGCTTGCTCCCGCTGGGGCGCGAAGCGGCCCCTGAAACCTGACAACCCAGTGTGTCAGGCAAGTTGAGTTCGACTGCCTTGGGTCTGCTGCGCAGCCCAGCGGGAGCAAGCTCCCTCGCCACATAGGCAGTGGCCTGTCAGATCCGCCCGGGTAGCGTTCCGGGCAGGGGGGCGATGAGGCCAGGTCAGGCAACGAAGATTTGCTGCCGGGCCAGAAAGCCTTTGTGGCGAGGGAGCTTGCTCCCGCTGGGGCGCGAAGCGGCCCTAAAACCTGACAACCCAGTGTGTCAGGCAARTTGAGTTCG